>NZ_KI518184.1:17717-23633 GCF_000479045.1 Cetobacterium somerae ATCC BAA-474 | reverse complement strand
TTATTTTTTTATTTTTTAGTTTGAATTTTTAATCGAGGTATGTTAATATAAATTCACTTATCATTAATTTTAAATTCTTTTGAAATATTTTTTCTTTTTTACAAAATAATAATTTCAATCTATGAAATTAATACAAATACAATAAAAACAGGAGGTCAATTTATTTTGAATTCAAATAATGAACTAGATTTTCAAGTTAGTGATTTAAAAAGTAAAATCACATCACTTTTTGATAAGTTTAAAACTCTTCAAACAAGTATGAACTTAATAATGGATATTGTTTCATCAAATCCAGAATATAATATAACAAAAAATAAATTAGAACTTTTAGTAAATCTATCACAAAGCTTAAATAGCAGTAATAATATCAATGATTTCTTTGAGATAAAAGCTCTTGCTTATGATGTTGAAAAAATGATTTTCGATTTAGAGCATATTATCGAGGTAAGTGAGCCAGAAGTTCCTGAAATTATTGTTCCTGAAATTAGAACAGCTCTTTTAGAAGATACTAAAACTACATTAGTAGGTTCTTTAAAAGATATTGTTGATCCTGAAATTAGATTAAATAGCGTTGAATATAAACTGTATAAGGAAACAGCTTCTGGAGATAATGAAATTTTACATATCTCTTTACCTGAATCTATGTTTAGAATAGACTTTAACTTTAGAGAACATGGAACTTTCTATTTTATAGCAACTTATTACTATGATGGCGCTAACGAAGTTATACAAAGCAATACTATAAAATCAAATAATATTACAGTTCAATTAGTTGATAAAGAGATTCCAACTGTTTGTTGTGCAGCTTTAACAGCTTTTGAAAACACTCCTAAAGGATTATTAACTAAAATCACAGATAAAGATTCTGCAATAACTGAGGTTATTTATACACTTAAGAATACAAATAATACTTCAATCGAAACAATAATTAATAACAATCCTTTCGATCACGTTCAATTTACAAAAGTTAATGAAGGTAACTACTTCTTCAACTGCAATTGTAAATATAACATCGGTTCTAGAACTGGAGAGATTTTATTAAATTCTAATATTATAAGCATTAAAGGGAATACAACTGAACCAGAGCCTGGACCTAATCCAGATCCAACTCCAGACCCTAATCCTACACCTAGTAAAAAATGGCCTAGAGGTATTTTTGCACCATTTGTAGATGCGGCTAGAGATGATGTTAATTCTAAATTCGCATTAGCTGACAAATCTAAAATAACCGGTGTTCAGTTCTATAACTTAGGATTTATCACCGCTGATTCTAACAAAAATCCAGCTTGGGCAGGAAATATAAATCTACCTGGTAACAAAGGAACTAATGCTGGACTTATGCAAGATATTGAAAGATTAAGATCTATGGGTGGAGATGTTTGTATATCTTTTGGTGGTCTTAATGGACCTTATTTAAATGAAGTTATAACAGATATTCAAGATTTAAAAAATAAATATAAATCAATTATAAATAACTGGAATTTAAATAGAGTTGATTTTGATATGGAACATAATAGAACTTCTGGTAGCGAAACTTGTGAAGAAAACAAAAGAAATCATAGTGCTATAAAACTTTTACAAGACGAATTAAAATCTGAAGGTAGATATGTTGGATTTTGGTTTACTCTTCCTGTTATGCCTTATGGTTTAAATCAAAATGAGCTTCTTTTATTAGATGACGCTATTAAAAAAGGTGTTGAAATCGAAGGAGTTAATATAATGGCTATGTGTTATGGTGGAGCTTACGCTGGAAATATGGCTGAGCAATCTATTTCAGCTATGACAAATCTACATTCACAACTAAAAAACCTTTATAATAATCACGGAGTTATTAAAATCGATGATGAGCTTTGGTCTATGATTGGAATATGTCCTGAGATTGGAATAAACGATACCGGAGCTTTTAACACATTCTTTTTAGAGGATGTTTCTCCTGTTATCAACTTTTGTAAAACTAAAAATGTTGGAATGATAACTTTTTGGTCTGCAAATAGAGATAAAGCAAATAATGGTTCAGAAGTTAATGGTCCTGACTCTACTGGATTAGCACAAGAAGAGTTAGCTTTCACTAAAGCTTTCCAAATTTATAACAGCACAAACGCAGATGTAGCTCCATTAGTTTTCTCAACAGATTCTGGAATATATAACGGTACTCCAGTTTGGCATGAATCAATGAGCTATCCTAATTCAAATACAAGAGTTTACTATAACGGTAAATATTATACTAATGGATGGTATGTTTCTGCATGGGATCAACCACCATCATCAAACGAAGCTTGGAAAGAAGCTACACTATAATTTTATACAAGGAGCGTGTAATGAATACTTTAGAAATACAAAATATAAAATCTCATTTTTCAAATGTTTTAAATCACTATAATAATCTAAAGAAAAGATTTGTTGATGCAAGCAATGAACTTGAATCTTTAAATATACAATTAATTGAATTAAAGAATAAAATTAATAGTTTAAACATGGAATCATCAATCATATATTTCTTCGAAATAAAAGAGTTACTGTCTAATGTTGAAAAAAATATATTCGATTTAGATGTGGATATTGAAACACCTGAGCCACCTGTTGATCCTCCTGTTGAACCTGAGATTATAGTTCCTACTATTGGAAGTATCGAACTAAATATCACAAATAAAAAAGCTTCCGTTTCTACGAAAGCTATCTCTGATTCTCAAAATAGAATAAACCAAGTTACATATTACTTAAAAACTTCTGTTAGAAATACAATCGAACAAAAAACAACAACTAATCCTAATGAAATTATAACTTTTACTACTGTTTTAACTCCAGGAGATTATATTGTTGAAGCTATTTTCTCTTATAGAGGTGCTCAATCATTAGAGCAAATTATAAAATCATCTAATCTAGTTACTGTTAAAGAGGATGTTATTATCCCTCCACCAACTGGCGACAAAATTGCTACATTAAAACTTACTTCAAGCCAATCTTGGAGCAATGGATTTAGTGCTGCTATCGAACTTATTTCACATTCAACTGAAAATTTCGGTGGGAACTGGGAGATAAACTTCGATTCTCCTGCCACTGGACTTTCTCAATGGCAAATTAATGCTTCTAAAACTGGAAGTAGATTCTCTATAACTTCAGGAACCGATTGGTCTGGTGCGCCTCATTTTAATTTAGGACCTAACGGAAACTTTAAAATCGATGGAATTAATGGAACTGGTGCTCCTTTTGATATTAATGTTGCTTCTAACGCTACATTAAATGGACAACCTATAACTTTAATTATAAACGGTGAAACTGTTGAGGGCGGAACTACTCCCCCTGTTGAACCTCCAATAGATCCACCTGTTGATCCTGAGATTCCAACAGTAAATTTCCCTGAAAAACTACCATTAATTGGTGCAACAGATGTAGAAGCAATATATTTAAATGGAGATAATACTCAACTTTTAGGAACAGTATCAATTCCATCTTTAAATATTCACACTGAATACGCTGTTTACGTTAATGGCTTCAAAATTACTACAAAACCTGTAGAATTCACAAGAAGGTCTTCTATGGTTAATGTTTCACTAGCAGTAGCATCGCTTCCATTATTAACTGGAAATAACACTGTACAGTTAGTATTTGCTGGAACAAATAATTCAATAGTAACATATTATCAAACGAATATTCTTACAATAAAAAAAGAGCCTTCTGGAAATTCAAAGAAAACTTTAGTTGGATACTGGTCTTCTTGGGGTGGAAATGGCCCTACATCTTATGTTGACCTAGAGGCTACTCCTGCTGAATATGACACAATTGTTGTTTCGTTTATTGAAGCTCCTGATCACTTAACTCCTGTTTTTGATCCTGAAGCTAGTAAGCAAGTTACAAAAGCTCAATTTAAAGAAAAAGTAGCGAGAATGAAAGCTAAAGGACATAATGTTATTATTGCAATTGGTGGACAAAACGGTGTATTCCATATTAAATCAGAATCTGATAAACAAATCTTTAAAAACGGTGTTATAAATATTATTGAAGAGTATGGATTTAATGGTTTTGATATAGATTTAGAAGGACAAAGTGCTCAAAATGGAACTACCTATGTTGTTGATGCTATAAAAGAAATTATTGAGTATTTTAGAGCTAAAGATCCTAACTTTATTTATTCTATGGCTCCTGAAGTTGCTTATTTAATAAGTACTGGATTTGGAACTCTATACATTGACCTTATAAAAAAGACAAAACATTTAATTACAACAATACATCCACAATATTATAATGCACCTGGAACTGGTGTTTATCCTTTTGACGGAAGTGGAGTTGTTATTGATTGTAAAAATCAAGCTAAATTTATTCCTGAATTTACTGAAGCTCTTATAAAAGGACACGATGGACCTGCATGGGGAGGACAATATGCACAATTATTCCCTATCGGACCTATTCCTCAAGAGATTTTAGCTATTGGATTACCTGCTGGTGTTGGTGCTGCTGGAACTGGTGCAATTAATGATATGAATGTTTATGTTGAAGCTTGGAGAGAAGTACAAAGAAGAGGATATGATGTTAAAGGATTTATGACTTGGAGCATCGACTGGGATAAATATCACAATTGGCAATTTAAAAATGCTGTAGCTCCTCTTATTAAATAGTGATTTTATGAAAAAACTTAGAATTTTATCTATTGACGGTGGTGGAGTAAAGGGAATTATCCCCGCAATTATTTGCGAATACTTAGAAACTGAAATATCGAAAAAGGTTGGGCAAAAAATATACCTTCATGAATATTTTGATTTAATAGTAGGAACGAGTACTGGCGGTATTCTTGGAGCCCTTTATACATCCCCAAATTATCATAGTGCTCAAGAAATTGTAGAGCTTTATAAAAATTGTGGAGATAAAATTTTTAAAAAAAATATAATTAGAAGGGTTTCATCTTTTGGTGGAATCCTTCGTCCTAAATACTCTACAAAAGCACTTGAAGAACTAGCTAACTCTCTTTTTGGAGAGATTAATTTAAGTGATACAGTAAAACCTTTTATGTCAACCTCTTATGATCTAATCAGAGCTAAAGAGATTTTTTTTGATAGCTTAAACGCTAAAAGAAAACCTTTAAAGAATTTTAAATTAAAAGATGTTGTTATAGCAACTTCATCAGCACCTGTATATTTCAATGCTAAAAGATTAATTTCATTAAATGATGATGTTTATAACTGTATTGATGGAGGGATTTTTGCAAACAATCCAGCTCTCATTGCATATGCTGAAGCTAGAAATATTGATTTTAAAAAGTATTTAAAAGAGGATAAACCGTCCTTTCCAGGATCAGATGATATGATTCTTATATCTATTGGAACTGGGAAAAAAGAAGGGTATAAAAATTATGAGCATCTTAAGACTAAAGGTGGAGCTAAATGGGTCGTTCCCATCATCGATATTCTTTTTTCTGCACAATCTAATACAGATGATTTTGTTTTAAGAAAAATTTTTGACTCTTCTAAAAATAAATGGAATTACTACAGATTAAATCCCAGATTATACAGAGGTTCTTTAGAACTAGATAATAAATCCAATAATAATATTGAAAATCTTTCTTACGATGCTTATGAATTTATAAAAAATAATAAAGATAAGTTAGACGATATTGTTTTACAACTTATTTTAAATCATTAAAATCTACTGATAGAAATATCAGTAGATTTTTTATTATTAAAGTTGCAAAAAATAAAAAAAACTCTTTTTACAGAGTTTAAGTTCCAAATGGTGCCTAGAAAAGGATTCGAACCTTCGACCGCCCGGGTATGAACCGGGTGCTCTAGCCAACTGAGCTATCTAGGCAAATAAATGGCAGGTCAAGAGGGACTCGAACCCCCAACCCTCGGTTTTGGAGACCGATGCTCTACCAATTGAGCCATTGACCTGCATGGTCGGAATAGCAAGATTCGAACTTGCGGC
>NZ_KI518184.1:0-17617 GCF_000479045.1 Cetobacterium somerae ATCC BAA-474 | reverse complement strand
CAGGTGCGCTACCGGACTGCGCTATATTCCGAACTATTTTGTTTTCGTAGCTGGTTGCTTGCTACATAATTATAGTATCATAAAATATTATTTATGTCAACAAACTTTTTTATTTTTTTTATTTTTTTATTTTGTGATATAATCACTAGTAGATAATTTTGAACTAATTATACGGAGGTTATATATGAAAAAATTAATTTCTTGGAATGTTAATGGATTTAGAGCTGTTCTTCAAAAAAATTTTTTAGAATACTTTAATTCAATCGATGCTGATATTTTTTGTTTACAAGAAATAAAACTTCAAGAGGGACAAGTTGATTTCAATCCAGAAGGATACAACTGCTATTGGAACTATGCTGAAAAAAAAGGTTATTCAGGAACAGCTATATTTACAAAAGAAATTCCAGTATCTGTATCATATGATATAGGTATAGACCATCATGATAAAGAGGGAAGAGTTATTACCTTAGAATTTAAAGATTACTATCTAGTAAATGTTTATACTCCTAACTCACAAACTGAATTAGCTAGATTAGAATATAGAATGACTTGGGAAGATGATTTTAGAAACTATCTTTTAAATTTAGATTCAAAAAAACCTGTAATTCTTTGTGGAGATTTAAATGTTGCACATACTGAAATTGATTTAAAAAACCCAAAATCAAATAAAACAAATGCAGGATTTACTGTTGAAGAAAGAAATAAATTTAGTGAACTACTTGAAAGTGGATTTGTAGACAGTTTTAGATATTTACATCCAGATGCTATTGAAAAATACTCTTGGTGGTCATACAGATTCAGCGCTCGAAAAAATAATGCTGGTTGGAGAATAGATTACTTTGTAGTTTCTAATAAAATAAAAGATAAAATTGTTGAAGCAAATATTCATAACGATATTTTGGGCTCTGATCATTGCCCTGTAGAACTTATAATAAAAGAGCTCTCTTAATTGAGAGCCCTTTTTTATTTTGAATATTTCTTCATAAAGAAATAGATTGGTATTCCTAAAATAAGCCCACCTAATCCTATTAAAATCTTTTCTATATCTGAGTTATATACTAACCAACAACTAACCACAATAGCAAAAATTGGAATTACTGGACCAAAGGGTACTCTAAATGTTCTCACTAAATCAGGTCTTTTTTTTCTCAATACCGGAATCGCTAAGCAAGTTGGTAAATATTGAACAAATCTTGAAATTACACTAATTGCTGCTAACTTTACAAAACTTCCTGATAAAGCTATCAGTAGAGCTAAAATAACTGTTATTATTATGGCTATAGTTGGAGTTCCATATCGACCATTTTTTGCTATTACTCTTGGTAAGATTCCATCCTCTGCAAGAGCTACTCCACACCTAGGAGTAACAAAAGATGCAGCTATATTTATTCCTCCAATAGATACTAAAGTTCCTGCTGTTATTAATAAAGCACCAGCTTCTCCCATAAAATTTCCCGCCGCCTGAGCTATTGGAGTCAAACTAGTTGATAAATCTTTTCCTAAAACACCTATAGAAACCATTAATATTAAAATATAAAAAATTGAAACTATAAGCATTACAGTTATTGTAGCTATAGGTAAGTCTTTTTCTGGGTTATGCATATCTTCTGCGGCTACAGCAATTGATTCAAATCCAGTAAAAGCATAAAACATTAACAAAGCTGCTGGTGCAAAATTTACCTCTTCTGAAGTTGTCAAAATATTAAAAGGCACAAAATTACTGCCTTTTATAAAAAAGATTCCAACAGCTATAAATATTATTAAAGGAATTAACTTTCCTAAAGTTATTATATTATTTAACAGCTTTGATATTTTAACACCTAAAATATTAACTACTCCTAATCCACATATAATAATGGCTATTATTATATCCTTTGTCATAGTTTCTTTTGCTGGCTCCCACACATCACCTAAAGCTTGAACAAATCCTGCAGCCATTGCAGCCCAAGCTATTATAGCAATGGCCCATTTCATAAATCCCACTTCAAATCCTACAAATTCTCCAAAAGCCTCTTTTGCATAAATGTATGGACCACCATTTCTTTTAAACATTCCACTAGCTTCAGCAAAGCATAAAGCTATACTTAAAACTAATATCATATCAAATAAAATTACAAATATACTTCCTGTTCCTACTAAACTATATGCTTTATTTGGCAGTAAAAATATTCCTGATCCGATTATTGAATTTATTCCTAATAAAACAATACTCCAAAATCCAAGTTTACTTTTCATAATTACTCCTTATTAGAAATACTAATAAAATAATTAAACAATCGCTGCATCAATCCATTTGTTTTACTCAACATTTCAGGATGCCATTGAATTGCTAGTATATTTTTTTCTCTCATTTCAATACCTTCAATAACTCCATCCTTAGAAAGAGCTGTGATTTTCATTCCAACTGCTACATCTTTTATTGCCATATGATGAAAACTATTTACTAAAATCTTATCTTTTTTTAATATCTCATATAATAATGATTCTTTATTTATTTCAACTGTGTGTGTTTCTAAATTTGGTTTTACTTTTTGATTGTGCCTAATATTACTATCTTTTTTTAAAGATAAATCTTGATATAAAGTTCCTCCAAAATATACATTTAAAATTTGCTCTCCTCTACAAATTCCTAAAATTGGTTTTTCCTCTTCTAACATATTTTCAATTAAAAGAAATTCAAATCGATCTCTTTTAGGAAAAGTTTCTCCCAATTCTTTTATAGGTTCCTCCTCCCATAAAAGTGGATTTACATCGTGTCCTCCTGATAGTATTAAACAATCAATATTCCGAGTATACTCCTTAATAAGTTCTTCATCATCAGTAACCGGTATTATATATGGTACTCCTCCGGCTCTAATTACAGACTCTACATAATCATTATTCACATATGCTCTCTCATACCCTGGAAAATTCCCACTATTATCAACTATAATGCTTCCTGAAATTCCAATTATTGGTTTTAGTTTCATTTCATCATCTCCTTTTATCTATTTTTCATTTTTACTTTTTTATTTCCTTTTAAATTTAAAAGGAATCTCTCTTTTTTTTAGTAAATCTAATTACAAACTACAACAGGGGGTAATATTTATGTTTCGTGATTCTTATGATAAAAATAAATTCCTTATAACTGTTGAGGGTATGAGTGCTAATATGCTTTCTCTGGGAATTCAAGGATTTGCTCTTACTGCTCTGGCTCTATACTTTAAATGTGAACCATTTTGGATATCTGTTATCGCAACGTTACCTTTAGGTCTACAACTACTTCAAATCTTTTTAGGAACATATTATAAACTTTTTAAAACAAAAAAAAGAGCCTTACTATTTAGTGCCGCTGCAGCTAGAATTCCAATGTGTTTTTTATTTTTTATCGTACTTTTTGATAAAATAGATTATCGACTCCTCGTTGGAATAGTTTTTATTTATTCAGTCTTTTCGGCTTTTGTAAGCGGAATCTGGACAAGCTCAGTTGGAGATATTATTAAAAAAGAAGATCGTGGAACTTTTTTTTCTAGACGTTTTACTTTAATTTCCATGTCAACTGTAGTTTTTTCATATATAGTTTCAAAATCTTTAAACTACACTCCTGGAAAAACAAGCATTTTAGTATTAACTTTTATAATTGCCATTGCTGCTATCACAACACTAGTTCTACTTTACTTTCATGAAATACCAAATTTTAAAGAAAATCAAATAAGTTTTTCTATAAAAAAACCATTAAAAGACAGTAATTTTTTTAATTTTTTAATGTTTATAGCTATGTGGAATTTTTCTATTGAATTTACAAAACCATATTTTTATTATTTTGCTGTTGTTGATTTAAATGCTTCATATAATATTCTAGGTTTATCTAGCTCTTTAACTGCCATATTATCTATTATTGCATTTTTTATTTATGGAAAATTAGTTGAGAGAATTGGATATAAAAAACTTTTATCTTTCGGAATTGCTGTTTCTAGCTATGTTGTTATCTTTTACTTTTTAATGACTAAAGAAACTGTCAATAGCTTAATTATGTTAGATGCTATTGGAACTGCTGTTGGATGGTCAGCTATAAATCTCTCTTTATTTAGTTTACTTTTAGAGTTATCATCACCTGATAGAGATTCTTATACTGCAGCTTACTCCTTGTCTGTAGGAGTTATGGGCCTAACAGGAGCCTTTTTAGGAGGACACTTAGCCAACTTTTTACAAGGTAAGACTATTTTAATTTTTGGTGATTCTTATGCTGGATTAAAGCTTATGTTTTTTATAAGTTTATTTTTAAGATTTTATTGTATGCTTCTTCTTACAAAAGTTAGAGCCTATCAAAAAAATCTTTACTATCCTGGATTATATCCATCTATTATTTACTTACTTAGAAATAGAAGATAAAAAAAAGCTCCCTTCAGATTAAAATCTGTTAGGAGCTTTTTTATTATTTATTACTCTTTAAACAAAACTCTTCAAAATGAGGAAGTGTTAAACACCAATCACAGAAATTTCCCCAATCTTCTTTTAATTTGTGATATCTTCTTTGAAGATATATTGTCTTTAACTGTAAATACGATGTTGTAACTCTCATTGTTTGCTCTAGTCCCATTGGACAGTTAGAAATTATTTTCATATAAATTTCATATTTTGTATAGATTTTTCCATCTATCTCTACCTCTTTTTGCTCTTTCTCAAAAGAGTTAAAAATTTCAATCCATCTATTTAAGTTTTCAATAACTACATCATCTACATATTCATTACAAGACTTCTTCAAATCCATTTTTGTTAATCTATGCATTTTTGATGTTGATGATACTATATCAGCAAAGTGATATCTTTGAAATTGTGGTGTCCAATAGTTTGGATATGTTATATCAAACTGAACTATTATACCTTTTAGAAAATTATCATGTCCTGTTCCTGTTGGTACATTTCCTAATTTCCCTGCTCTTTTAAAATCTTTTTCATCTAAATTTGGAGTTTCATCCCACTCCTCTATTGATTCGGCTATCATTGGATATCCGCTAGCTATTAAACTTTCTTCTAGTCCATATACTCTATCATTAAATATTTTAAGCACGACATACCTCCATAAAACTTTTTATAAATTATATCATACTTTTTTTTTTAATGCATTTAAAATATCTAAACCCATCTTAAACGTCTTTTATATTTACCCATTCTATTTGATCATTTTTTCTTTTAATCTCTTCTACAGCTTTATCTCTAGCTTCGCTCTCTTTTATTTCCTCATCAACCTTCTTCAACTCCGCTAATAATTTATGAAGTTCTTCAGTTTTTTCAACTTTTAATTTTTCCTCTACTTTTGATATTGCTTGTTTTAATTTCATAAAATCCACCTCCTAATTTCTATTATGTTTCTTCTTAATTTTTTTAAAATTCCTTTAATTTTTAGAAGGTGTTTTCATAATTAATGTAAAATATTCATAAATAAAGTTATTATTCCAGCATTAAAGAAATCTATAAATAATCCTCCTACAATTGGAATAACAAAGAACGCTTTTGGTGATGGAAAATATTTTGCTGTTAAGGCTTCCATATTTGCTAAAGCCTTTGGTGTTGTTCCAAAACCACATCCACAATGTCCACTTGTCATAACAACTGCATCGTAATCCTTTCCTGTTAATCTAAATGTAATAAAGTATGCAAATACTCCTATTAATATTGTCTGCGCAACTAACATTATCACTAAAGGCAATGCTAATCCCTGTAATTCCCATAGTTTAAAACTCATTAAAGTCATTGAAAGGAATATTGTTAATGTAAATCCACCTATTATATTTATAATATCTAAATGAACCTCATATGCTCCAGTAAAATCTGAAATATTTCTGATTAAAGCTGCTGCAAACATAGCTCCTATATATGATGGAAGAACTATTCCAGCTTTTGATAAATAGTTAGAAATTAAACTTCCTATTCCCATTGCCATTATTATTTGGAAAGAAGCTGTAGAAACATGTTTTGGATCTAATGGTGTTTTCTTCTCTTCATCTGAATCATACATTCCAACTCCATCTCTCTTTTCTAAAAGATTGTGTTTTTTTATCAATCTATTAGCTAGAGGTCCTGATATTAAACTTCCAACTATCAAAGCATACGTTGCAGTAGCCATTGCAACTACTGTTGCTCCCTCTGCTCCATAACTTTCTAATATAGGAGCAAAAGCTCCAGCTGTTCCTGGTCCTCCAGTCGTTGACATCGATCCTGTCGCCAATCCTATTAATGGATTTAAATTTAAAATTTGTGCTAACCCTACTCCTAAAACATTTTGTGATATTGCTAATCCTACTGAAGCTATTAAAAACATAAATACAGGCATCCCTGCCTTCTTTAATAATTTTAAACTCGCAGAATATCCAACTGTTGTAAAAAATGCAATCATAAATATATTTCTTAAAGAGTCCTCGAATATAAAATTAAACATACCTGTTTTATATCCAATAAATGTAATTACAGAAAATGCTGTTCCTCCTGTAACTGATTCAGGAATACAATTTTCCTTTAAAAATTTGAAGTTGTGATTTAAAAATTTTCCTATATACAATACAACAACTGCCATTGCTATAGTCTGAATTGTTGATAACTCAATTGTCATCTTAATACCTCCTGTTAATGTTTATAAAGTGTGCGTGTTTTTCGATTATAGCACCTAATTATTGTTTTTGAAATAGAATATATAAATAATTTAAATAATTAATTATTTAATTCATTGATATATCGCCAAAAAATGTGAAAAAAATAACTCGAAAAAATTAAAAGTATTACTTCATTATACTATTTTTTATAAAAAATGCCAAATAAAAAAACCAAAGCTAACTTCTTTGGTTTTTTCTAATTACTATTATTTTAAAATTTCTACAGAATTTTTTATAAGTTTTATAAATTCCTCTCTATTAATTTCATTTAAAACTAATGCATTCTTCTCTTTTCCAAGTTTATCTCTATAGTCTATTATTGTTTCACCATAAGTAAATTCACCTTTTAACTCTGTTCCTAAAAATACGTGTTGCCCTTTAAATATATTTGGATTTAACAAATATGCAATTGTACAAGGATCATGCATAGGAACCTCTGTTTTTTGGTAAAATTCTTTATAGAAATCAAGAGCATTTTTTATTGCTCCATGAGCTACTTCAGCTGCTAATCCTCCAATTTCTCCTATCTCTTGTAATTCTTTTTCAGTTACAAAAGCTTTCATTGTTACATCTAACGGACATAAAATAATTTCAACTCCTGATTTAAAAACAATATCTGCAGCTTCTGCATCAACATAAATATTAAATTCTGCTGAAGGAGTGACATTTCCACCAATTGATGATCCTCCCATTATTACAAATTTTTCTATCTTTGATTTTAATTCTGGATACATCATCAAAAATACAGCTATATTTGTCATTGGTCCAGTTATTACTATAGTTATTTTCTCTTCGTTTTCTCTTAAAGTTTGAGCAATAAATTCAACTGCATTTATGCTTTCAATTACTTTTCCCTTTTCAGGTAAAACTACACATCCTAGTCCAGTTTCACCATGTACTTCTGGAGCTGTAACTATAGTTTTAAATAATGGTTTTTCACAACCTTTTGCAACTTTAATCTCTGGTCTAAAAGCTCCTACTAACTTTCTTGCATTCTCTGTTGTATTATTTATATGAACATTTCCTGCTGAAACTGTAACTCCTTTTATATCTAATTTATCACTAGCAAAAGCTAAAAGTAAAGCTATTGTATCGTCACATCCTGGATCACAATCTATTATTATTGGTAACTTTTTCATCTCATCCTCCGTCAAAATTTTTATAATTATATCATAAAAAAATATTTTTAAGCTAGATTTTTTTTTTATATCATGCTATGATATAGAGTCAGGAATAGCTCTGACAAATATGAAAAAAATGAAGGAGTGAGTCATGAAAATAGGTTTTGATCACAATAAATATCTAGAGGAACAATCGAAATATATCCTAGAAAGAGTTAATAATTTTGACAAATTATATCTTGAGTTTGGTGGTAAACTGTTATTTGACTTACATGCAAAAAGAGTTTTACCGGGGTTTGACGAAAACGCAAAAATCAAATTACTTCAAAAATTAAAAGAAAAAGTTGAAGTTATAATCTGTGTTTATGCTGGAGATATTGAAAGAAACAAAATTAGAGGAGATTTCGGTATCACATATGATATGGATGTATTCAGATTAATTGATGATTTAAGAGAACGTGAACTAGAAGTAAATAGTGTTGTTATTACAAGATATGACGACCAACCATCTACATCTCTTTTTATAACAAAGCTTGAAAGAAGAGGAATTAAAGTTTACAAACATAGAGCTACAAAAGGATATCCTACTGATGTTGATACTATTGTTAGTGAAGAAGGATATGGAAAAAATCCATTTATCGAGACAACTAAGCCAATTGTTGTTGTTACTGCTCCAGGACCTGGAAGTGGAAAATTAGCTACTTGTTTAAGTCAACTTTATCATGAAAATAAAAGAGGAAATGCTGTTGGATATTCAAAATTTGAAACTTTCCCTGTTTGGAACGTACCTTTAAAGCATCCTTTAAATATAGCTTATGAAGCTGCTACTGTGGATTTAAAAGACGTTAACATGATTGACTCATTCCATCTTGAAGCATATGGTGAGACTGCTGTTAACTACAACAGAGATATTGAAGCTTTCCCTGTATTAAAAAGAATTATTGAGAAAATAACAAATAAAGAATCAATCTATAAATCTCCAACTGACATGGGAGTTAATAGAGTAGGTTTTGGAATCACTGATGATGAAGTTGTTAGAGAAGCTTCTAAACAAGAGATTATCAGAAGATATTTTAAAACTGGATGTGAATATAAAAAAGGATATGTTGATAAAGAAACTTTCCAAAGAGCTAAACTTATAATGGAAGAGCTAGATTTAAAAGAGAGTGATCGAAAAGTAGTTACTGCTGCTAGAGAACATTTAGATAAGCAAAAACAAGCTTGTGAAAAGAACGAACTTTTATCATCTGTAGCTATGGAGCTTTCAAATGAAATGATTTTTACAGGTAAAAAATCTAATGTTTTAGATGCTTCATCAGCTGTTTTAATAAACGCTCTAAAAGCTATCGCTGGAATTAACGATAATATCCACTTAATATCTCCAACTATAATTGAAGATATTACAAAATTAAAGAAAAATACATTACAAAGTAAAAATTTAGGATTAGATTGTGAAGAGATGTTAATCGCTCTTACTATTTCAGCTACAACTAACCCTATGGCTCAAGCTGCTCTTGATCAACTTCCTATGTTAAAAGGAGCACAACTTCACTCAACTACTATTTTAGGAAAAGGTGACGAGCAAACATTAAGAAAACTTGGTGTTGATGTAACATCAGATCCAGTATTCCCAACTGAGAATTTATATTATAACGAATAATTATTATATAAATAGCAGAGTTTGTAAACTCTGCTATTTTTTTATCCTATAAATATTGGTTTAACCGCTTTTTCTATTATCTCTACTCCCATACGCTTAGTTATTTTTTCAAAGAAAAATGATTTACTTAAATTTCCCATTACAATAAAATCAAATTCATTCATTTTTTGAAAAAATTCATCTTTAGTATTAAAATGTTGATTAAACATCTCTACTTTTACTTCAATACCTTTCCGTTTTAATAATTCAAGTAAATGATTTTCTTGGTATTTATAATTCCAACTTAATAATGTAACATTTTTTATTTGAGGAAAATCTCTTATAAAACTATTTATACTTTTATTAATCTTAACTCCATCGTCTGAAATTATTACAACATTTTTAAATGTTGATACATTTTTATTTACAATAATAACAGGCTTATATACAATTTTTAATATATCTAAAAAATCTTCATCTAAATATTCAGTTTCCTCTACCATTAAACAATCTACCTTTTTTAAATATTCCTGAATTATATCTTTATTTATCCCTATTTCAACTACAAGTTCCTCTTCTACTCCCTCTTTTAATAGTAAACTTTTTAAATCTTCAATATATTCATCCTCATATTCTTTTAAAATATCCATTGTCATGCTTGGGCTTAAAAATGTAACTCCTGTAGGAACTCTTAACTCTTTTACATAAAGTGGTAATATTTCAAAATTAAATCTTTTTTTTAATGACTTAAAATTTTCGATAGCTAGTTTTGCATCATTATAATATTTGAATAACACTAACATTTTCTCCATAAAGCCCTCCTTATTCATTAATGAGTATTTATGTTTACTTTAATTTTATAATTTATCCTTTATTTATCTCTATTTTTTAAAGGAAATCATATTTTCTTTATGTATTTAATTACTGAATAATAATTTTTTTAGGTGGTGATTTAATTGTTTAATATTGTTTCTAAATTTTTTATCGTTATTGGTATTCTTTCTGCACTAAGTATTACTATCGATATTTTAAAACATCCACAAAAAGAGATGCCTATTATGAATTTAGTTTGGCCTATTAATGGTTTGTGGGCTGGTCTTTTTGGAGTTTGGGCATATTTTACTATTGGAAAAAATAGAAAAATGGATATGAGTGGTATGGATATGAAAGATATGGACATGAGTAATATGAAAATGGATGACATGGATATGAGTGATATGAAAATGGATAACATGAATACGAAAGATCATAAATATTCAAGCTTTTGGCAAGGAGTTGTTGCTGATACTCTTCATTGCGGAGCTGGTTGTTCTTTAGCTGATTTAATTGGGCCATGGTTATTCTTAATGTTTCCGTTCACTTTATTTAATAATTATACTTTTGGTGAATGGACATTAGATTATTTTTTAGCTTTATTAACTGGTGTTACTTTTCAATATGCTGCTATCTCTCCTATGATGAATGAAAAAGGTGTTAAAATTTGGTTAAGAGCTCTTAAAATAGATTTTCTTTCTCTTACTTCATGGCAAATCGGTATGTATGGTTGGATGGCTCTCGTTACATTTGTTTGGCTTGGTCGTCTTTCTCCTACAACTCCTGAGTTTTGGTTTATGATGCAAATTGCTATGTGTTGTGGATTTATAACTGCTTATCCTGTAAATTGGTGGTTAGTAAAAGTTGGAATAAAAATGGGAATGTAAAAAAAATACCTTTAAGATAACTCTTAAAGGTATTTTTTTATTTCATATGATTGATATGGAATTCTTATTCCCTCTTTATCAAATCTTTTTTTAACTTCCTCTTGAATATCAGCATTTAAATCTCTAAAGTTTTCCTTTAAAGTCCAAACTCTTACAATAAATTCTGATGCTATTGGTGTCTCTTTTGCAAATTTAACAAATATGTCTTTATCCTTTAAAACTGCTGGATGGCTATTTACTACATCAAGCAGTACTTCTCTTACCTTATCTATATTACACTTTTTATCTGCAAAGAATAAAAAGTCTGCTCTTCTTTGTGGATTAGCTGTAACTGTTGTAACTATTGATGACGATAATTTTCCATTTGGAACTATAATTTTTTTATTATCTACACTATTTAAAATAGTATATAAAAAACTTATTTTTTGAACAGCTCCTTCTGTTCCTGCAGCAATAATAAAATCTCCTTTTTTAAAAGGTTTTGATACTAAAATTTGTATTCCACCTGCTACATCTGATAAACTTCCCTTTAATGCTAATCCTATTCCAACACCCACTGATCCAATCAATGCTATAATAGAAGTAGTTTTTAAACCTAAAATTTCTAATAAATTTAAAAAATAAAAAATTATTACCATTAATCTCGTTGCTGTTAATAAAAAATTTACTAATAATTCATCTAAAGTACTTTTTCTCAATATCTTTTTTAATGAACCTACTAAAAATTCCTTAACTGGATTGTATGTAAAATAAAGTATTAACAGATATATCGCTTTTTTTAAAAGCATTGGAGAATATTTTGCTATATACAGTATAACTTCATCTGACATATTCCCTAAAAAATTTTCCATAAAAATTTCCTCCATTTTATTATTTATTGAAGTATTATACTATATTTTCATTTTTTTTTCCATCTTATACCTTAATTATTTCTTCTATCTAAAAAAAAATACATATGCTATACTCTAATAAAAACATCAAAAGGAGAAGTCTATATGATAGATAAGAGTTTAGTTGAAAATATATTAAATGAAGCACTTTCTACTGGTGGGGATTTTGCAGAAATTTTTGTTGAAAATAAAGTTGGTGATTCTTTCTATTTAGTTGATGGAAAAATTGAACAAGCTATTTCAGGAAAGGACTTTGGAATTGGTATAAGAATTTTCAAAGAATTATTTTCTGTTTATGCTTATACTAATGATATGAGCAAAGAAAATCTTATAAAAGTTGCAAAAAAAGCATCTCAAGCTATAAGAGGAACAAAAGAGGATATTACTATAAATCTTATTAAACAAGATATTGAAAATAAACATAAAATAATTTTAGCTCCTGGAAGTATTTTAAAAGATGATAAAATTTTAGTTATGAAAGATGCTTATAATGCTGCTAAAGAATATGACCAGTGCATAAGTCAAGTTAGAATAAACTATAGCGACTCTACACAAAATATTCTAGTTGCTAATTCTGAAGGTACTTGGGCTGAAGATACAAGAACTAGAAGCAGACTTGGAATTGAAAGTATTGCTTCTGATATGAATGATATGCAAACTGGTTCATATCGGCCTGGAGCTGCTAAAGGATTTGAATTTTTTAAAGAAATTGATATAAAGTCATACGCTAAAGAAGCTTCGAGAATCGCTAAAACCATGCTTGGTTCTAAATATGCTCCAAGTGGAAAAATGCCTGTTATTATTGAAAATGAATTTGGAGGAGTAATATTCCACGAGGCATGTGGACACGGACTTGAAGCTACAAGTGTTGCTAAAGGACTTTCTGTTTTTGCGGGAAAAATTGGTGAGCAAGTTGCTAGTAATATTGTTTCTGCAGTAGATGATGGAACTTTACCAAATGAATGGGGGTCTTCTAATATTGATGATGAAGGTACGCCTACAAGAAGAAATCTTTTAATTGAAAAAGGTATTTTAAAAGGATATATGGTAGACAAGTTAAATGGAAGAAGAATGGGTGTTGAAAGTACTGGAAGTGCTAGAAGAGAGTCTTATAAATATGCTCCTACATCTAGAATGACTAATACATTTATATTAAATGGAACTTCCTCTTTAGAAGATATGCTAGCTAATACTGAAGATGGAATCTATGCTAAATACATGGGTGGAGGTTCAGTTAATCCTAGTACAGGAGACTTTAATTTCTCTATTATGGAAGGGTATTTAATAAAAAATGGTAAAATTACAGAACCCGTTAGAGGTGCAACTTTAATCGGCAATGGACCTGAAGTTCTTCATAAAATAGATATGGTTGGAGATAATTTGGCTCATGGACAAGGAATGTGTGGATCTGTTTCTGGAAGCATCCCTGCTAATGTGGGACAGCCTAGAATTAAAATAAAAGATATTATAATTGGAGGAAGATAATGGACATAAAGTTATTTATAGATAAAGTTTTTGATACTGCTAAAAATATGAAACTAGATGATTTTGAAATTTATTTTACATCTTCTGAAAATGAAACTATTAAAGTTTTTAAAGGTGAAATTGATACTTATAGTAATTCACAAAATATGGGAATCTCTTTTAGAGTTAAAGTTAACGAAAAAATGGGATATTCTTATACGGAATCGATTGAAGAAGAGGATATTTTACCGCTTATAGAAAGAGCTATCTCTAATGCTAAAGTTATTGAGAATCTAGACATTATTGAAATATATGGAGAAAAAAGCATTTATGAAAAAATCGATTCTTTTAATCCAGCTCTAAAAGATATTACAGTTGATGCAAAAATCAATTTCTTATTAAAAGCTGAAAAAACAGCTTTAGAGTTAGATTCTAGAGTAAAAAGTGTTAATTACTGTGTTATTGGAAGTGGTTATGGAGAAAACATCATAAAGAACTCTAAAGGATTAGATCTTTATCATAATGGAAACTCTATCTATGCTTATATAGCTGTTGTAGTTCAAGATGGTGATTCTATTAAAAATGATTCAGCATATATTGTAACTAAAGATTTTTCAAATATGGATCCTATTAAACTTGCTACTGAAGCCGTTACTAAAGCTTTAAATAAATTAAATTCAATCTCTATAGATAGCAAACCTTATGATGTTATTATTGAAAACGATGCTTTTGCAGATCTTCTAGGAGCTATGAGTGGAATTTTTTCTGGAGAAGCTGTTCAAAAAGGAGTTTCTAAGTTAAAAGGTAAAATAGGAGAAGTTGTTGCTAATTCTATTGTCACAATAACTGATAATCCTCATCTTAAGGATGGTTACGGTAGTGCTCCTTTTGATGCAGAAGGAGTTCCTACTCAATGTAAACACCTTATTGAAGATGGTATTTTAAAAACATATCTTCACAATCTGAAAACTGCTAAAAAAGATAATGTTAAAACAACAGGAAATGCAGCTAAAGGTGGGTATAAAGGAACAATGGGAATTTCAGCATTCAATCTTTATTTAGAAAAAGGTAATCAATCTTTCCAAGAACTTTTAGACAAATTACAAAATGGAGTTTTAATTACAGGTTTTTCTGGTTTACACTCTGGATTAAACTCTATATCGGGAGATTTTTCTCTAGCTACAGAAGGATTTTTAATTGAAAATGGGGCTATTACAAAACCTTTAAATCAAATTACTTCAGCTGGAAATTTTTTCGATCTTTTAAAAAATATAGAATATATTGGGAATGATTTAAAATTTAATCTATCTGGTGTTGGTTCTCCTTCACTTCTAATTAAAAATATAAGTATCTCATCATAATTATAACTCACAGGAGGTAACATATATGAATAAAATTGAAAATATTGATGCTCTAGTTTTAGCTGGAGGAAAAAGCTCAAGAATGAATTTTTTAGACAAAGCCTTACTTAAATATGATAAGAATAAAACTTTTTTAGAAAAAATAACTCAAGAATTAGATGACTTTGAAAATTTAATGGTTTCTATTAATAAAAATCAAAATTTTCTTATACCTAGAGGTACTATTATTACAGATACGATTGAAAATGCTGGACCTATTGAAGGAATTTATCAAGGGCTTATAAATACAAAATCAGATTTCATCTTTGTTACAACTTGTGATATGCCAAATATTACAAAAGAATTTATTAACTTTATATTACAATTTATTTCTCACGATTATGATGCTGTTATCATTAAAGATGGTAAAGGAAAAACATATCCTCTTTTTGGAATATATAATAAATCAGCATTAAGCACAATAGAAAGATCTATCATGGATAAAAATTATAGACTTCAAGAACTTCTTTCTGAATTAAATGTTAAATATATTAATTTATCCAATACAACTTTTGATTGTCAAAAACTTTTGAGAAGTATTGACACCCAAGAAGAATTAAAATTTAACTCTATTTTTATGGGAAATAAACCTTTTGTTGCTATTTGTGGTGCTAAAAATAGTGGTAAAACTCTTTTAATTGAAGAGCTGTTAAAACATTTTAATGATGCTGGATTCAAAGTAGCTACTATTAAGTTTGATTCTGATTATAATCTTGATGGATTAGATGAAGAGTTAAATAGATATAAAAAATCTGGAGCTAAAGGAAGTTTACTTTTCTCTAAAAATAGTTATATCCTTTTAAAAGATAGAGTTAACAATAATTTTTTTCAATATTTAAATTATTTTAAAGATTTTGATATTATTTTATTAGAGGATTTTAAGCATGAACCTTTTCCTAAAATTGAAATTTTAAAAGAAAGTATATCCTTAACACCTTCTTGTAATCCAACTAATCTATTATTTTATGTGAGTGATTCAAATAAAATATTAGAGGATAAATCTTTAAAATCTATAAATCTGAAAGATACTATTTCAATTTTTAAAGAAATTTTAAAAATTAGTAATCTTTAAATCTTTAAATAGAAAAACTGCATCCATTTATAAGGATGCAGTTTTTTTAATTATTTTATTTTTTTAATAATCTTTTTTCTGTATGTGAGTATCCTGCTACATGGTCCTCTGTTTTTTTAACCTCTTTTTTAACTGTGATATGTTGATCTAAATAATCTATTGATTCTTTCATATCTCTAAGTAATAAAGAAATTTGTTCCATACTTTGGTCAGCTCTTGCTAAAACTCTCATTATTGTTACATCTTCTAAATTCTTTGGTAATGGATATGCTGGTAATTGCCATCCATAATATCTTAATCTATCTGATAAATCATACTCTGTCCATGCTCTTTTTGGATCATCTTTTAACATCCAACATACAATTGGAATATTCTCTCCATTATTTAATATTTTAAATATTCCTAGTTTTTCTAATCCTTTTGCTAAGAATATACCTACATCTCTTGATTTTTCATGTACAGCCTTATATCCCTCTTTACCCCATCTTACAAAGTTGTAGTATTGAGCCCATATTTGACTTCCTGGTCTTGAGAAGTTTATTTGGAAAGTTGGTTCAAATGCTCCTAAATATGCTACTTTAAATAGTAACTCCTCTGGTAAATACTCCTTATCTCTCCACATTACCCATCCAAGTCCTGGATATACTAATCCAAATTTATGTCCTGATGTACTTATCGACACTACGTTTTTAAGTCTAAAGTCCCAAACTAATTCTGGGTTTACAAATGGTAAGTATAATCCTCCTGATGCAGCATCTACGTGGATTGGTACTGATAATTTTGCTGTTTTATTATATTCCTCTAACTCTTTATCAAGAGCAACTATATCATCAAATGTTCCTGTATAAGTTATTCCCATTATTGGTACTATACCTATAGTATATTCATCACATGCTGCTACCGCTTCTTTTGGATCAAGATATAATTCATCTAAAGATTTCATAGGAATCTCTCTTAATTCTACATCCCAATAAACACAGAATTTTTCCCAAACTACTTGGAACCCAGAACTTACTACTAAGTTTGGTTTTTTTGCATTTATATCTATACCTAAAGCCTGTGCTCTTTTTCTCCATCTAAATTTCATAGCCATTCCACCTAGCATACATGCTTCTGATGAACCAACTGTAGATGTTCCCATATATTCTTCTGTTTCTGGAGCATTCCATAAATTCGCTATTATATTTACACATCTTTTTTCAACTTCTGTTGTTTGTGGATACTCAGCCTTATCTATTGCGTTTGTTGCAATAGCATCAACCATTATTTGCTTTGCTTCTGGCTCCATATAAGTTTGTACAAATGTTGCTAAATTATATCTTGGATTTCCATCATGCATCATCTCATCTGATACTAATTGATATGCTATATTTGGATTAATTGCTTTTTCATTTATGCTCTCTCTTGGTAATACATGAGCTGATTCATAACTTCCAAATAAAGGTGTTGTTGAATTATCCGGAGTAAACATATACTCCTTTTCTTTTTCTTCTCCAACTTTTCTTCTGTGTAACATAAAAAAACCTCCTTATATCTTAAAATTCCTTAGTTTATCTTATATTTGAAACTCTGAAAAATTATTCGAATTAAGTTGAAGAAATCCTTTAATTTTAATTATAATTTATAAAAAAATATAAAAAAAAAAGCACTTACGTGCTTTTAAAATCTAAATGGTGCCGCTTATCGGAGTCGAACCAATCAC
>NZ_KI518183.1 GCF_000479045.1 Cetobacterium somerae ATCC BAA-474 | reverse complement strand
GATTATATTTTTTTAGAATATTATCTAAAATATTTAATAAAACTTTCTCTTTGTTATTTATAGAGGCACTTTTAACTTTAAAAATATGATTTTCATATTTAAAGATAGAAAAGCAAATTTTTTTTAATAGCATTTTTTCTAAAAATGGATTTAAATTATTTAAATTAAATTTTTGTTTTATCTCTTCGATTGTTTTAAAAGCTTTTTCTAAAGTACTTGGTTCAAAATTTATTTCATCTCTTTTTAAAGAGATTACAAAATAAAATATTTGTTGTTGGTACAAGGAATCATAATCTTTTAAATTTGATTTAATAATATTTTCAATATCAGAAAAATCTTTATAACTATAGTCTCTTTTAAAATTAAATCCTCCAAACACTTTTATGCAAATATGTAATGAACATAAAAAAGATATAATAAAATGTGTTGTTGGTAGATTTAAAGCTTTAAAAATCCTATATAAATGGTTGAGTAATTTATTGATATCATAATCTTTAATTAAATCTATTATAAAAATAGAGTGATTTAATGAAAAATCACACTTTATAAAGAACTTAATTAGCTTTTTAGAGAAAATATTTTTATCAGTTTGAGATAAAAATGTTAGTTTTAATCCTCTTCCAACGATATATTCATATTGCGATTCATTTATTTCTAATGTTTTTTTTATATCATTAAAATATCTGATGATAGAGCTTCTAGAGATATTTAGTCGTTCTTTTTCAGATTCTAAGTTAATAAAACCATTATGTATAAATTTAAGATAAAGATAATCTATAATTTCATCACTAGTTATAAAATCTTTTCTTCGAAAAAGATTTTCCCATTGAAATTTAGAAAGTTTTAAAGAATAAATACCTTCATTTAAGGTTATTAATGGAAGATTTTCATCCTTTAGAAAAGAGTTGATAGAATTGATATTTTTGTAAATAGATTTTTTCTCTAAATTTAAATAGAGAGAAAGCTCTTCTAAAGAAAAATTTCCTTGAGAAAAAAGTGTGAAAATATTAATATTTGTTGTATTGATTTGAACCACCCCCATCTTAACTTATATCATAAAAAAAAGATAAAGAAAATATGAAAAATTTTAAAAAATAAGAGAAAAGTGTTATAAAAATTTTCTACAAATAAAAAAGATAGTCATAAAAATTACAACTATCTTTATAAATGTTAATTTTAAAATGATGGTGGATTTGAAACCCAAAGAATTTTAGCACTACCTTTTCCGCAATTAGATAAATAGTGATTTTTACCAGAGCTATAATAAAAAGCTTCTCCTTTTTTAGCTTTATGAACTTTATCACCTAAATGTATTAAAATTTCTCCCTTTAAAACATAACCAAACTCTTGTCCATCATGGGCAATTTCCTCTTTATATCTTCCACCCTCTTCTAAAGTTAATAAAATAGGTTCCATTTGGTTTTTTTGGGCATTAGGTATAATCCATTCAACTTTATATTTTAGTTTAGAATCTGTAAGTTCAAAGGCATCATTTTCATCAAAAACGATTTTTTCATCGCCATCATCACTAAAGAAATCTTTTAAATTTGTTCCAAGACCTTCAAGGATATCAGCTAAATTTGCAATAGATGGAGAAGTTAAGTTTCGTTCTACTTGTGATATAAATCCTTTTGATAACTCACAACGACTAGCTAGTTCATCTTGAGTAAGATATTTTTCTTGTCTTAGTCTTTTTATTTTTTTTCCGATTTCCATATAGATCTCTCCTTAAATTATCGATAATATAGTATATTCTCTTTTTTATAAAAAAGCAATTGACAAAAAATAAAGAGATGATATTATATATACAATATTTAAAATATTAAATTTTAAATATATTTTTTTAAACAAAAGTTTAATATTTTAATATTTAAATTTAATTTTTTGTTAAAATACTGTTTTTAGGAGGAGAAAATTGAAATTAGAAACACTTGGAAGACACATTTTAATTGAGTTTTATAACTGTGATGAGGAAATATTAAAAAATCCTACTTTAATAAAAGAACACATGAATGAAGCAGCAAAAATAGCTAATGCAACAATAGTTGAATCGGTATTTCATCATTTTAACCCTTATGGAGTATCAGGAGCTGTAATTATATCAGAATCTCATCTTGCAATTCATACTTGGCCTGAGTATGGTTATGCAGCAGTTGATGTGTTTACTTGTGGCGATAAGATAGATCCATGGACAGCTTTTAAATTTTTAGAGGATGTATTTAAATCTGATAGAAGTGAGTCAATAGAGGTTCCAAGAGGAATGGTAGATAAAATTAGAAATTACTCAAAAAAAGAGCTAGGAAAAATAACTTTTAAACCAGAGGAGGAATAGCATGTTAGATTTATGGTTTACAGAAAAATGGTCAGAGAATACAAGATTCTCTATTAAAGTTAAAGAACATTTATATTCAGAGGAAACACCTTTTCAAAAAATAGATTTCTTTACTTCAAATGAATATGGAAGATTTTTTACACTTGATGGAATGATAATGATAACTGAAAAAGATGAATTCATATATCACGAGATGATAACTCATGTTCCAATGTGTACAAATTTAAATATAAAAAGGGTATTGGTAATAGGTGGCGGAGATGGAGGTACAGTAAGAGAACTTACAAGATACTCCACTATAGAAAAAATAGATATGGTTGAGATAGATGAAAGAGTTGTAAGATTATCTCAAAAATTTTTACCATTTACAGCAGATAAATTAGAAGACAAAAGGGTGACCTTATATTATCAAGATGGTTTAAAATTTGTAGAAGATTGTCCAAGTGAAATGTATGATTTAATACTAGTTGATTCAACAGATCCAATATCTGTAGGAGAGGGTCTTTTTACAACTGAGTTTTATAAAAATTGTTATAGAGTTTTAAAAAACGATGGGATTTTAGTAAATCAACACGAATCTCCATATTATGAAAGATATTCTCAAGAGATGAAAAAAGCTCACAATAAGATCAAAAAAATATTTCCTATAGCAAAAGTTTATCAGTTTCATCAACCAACATATGCATCAGGACATTGGTTATTTGGATTTGCATCAAAAAAATATAATCCAACTTTAGATTGTAAAATTGAAGAATGGAATAAGTTAAATATTCAAACTAGATACTATAATACTGATATTCAAAGAGCGACATTTGCTTTACCAAACTATGTAAAAACTCAATTAGAAGAAAAATAAATTTGGAGATATAAAAGAGATTTTGCTAAGATATATTATAGAAAACTATAATAAGGAGGCAAAATTGAAAAAATTACTAGGAATAATGGTTTTTCTTTTAGGAACATTGGTTTTTGGAGCTAATGAGGATCAAAAGGTTATTTTAAAATTAGTTAATAGGGAAAGAGTTAGTAGAGGATTAAGTCCTATGAAGTTAAATTCAAAATTAAATAAACTAGCTAAAATAAAATCTGATGATATGTATAAAAATAGATACTTTAGTCATAACTCTCCTGTTTACGGGACACCTTTTGATTTAATGAAAAAGCATAGTGTAGATTATATGACTGCTGGAGAGAATATAGCAAAAGGTCAAAATACACCAGAATATGTTATGAAATCATGGATGGATTCTCCAGGACATAGAAAAAATATTTTAAATCCAAGATTTAAAGAGATGGGAGTCTCAAGAGATGAATATGGAAATAATATCTGGACACAAATGTTTATAGGAAGTTAATGAAATAGGTTATAGTGAGTTAATCGCTATAATCTATTTTTTTATTGTTTCAACATTTATAATATGAAAAATAACACCTACAAGGATAAGTAAAAGTAAAATTTTACCAATGATAAAGGGCATAAAAAACATTCCTAATGTCATCCCAAAAATTGTGGATAATATAGCAATAATCTTATTTTTTTTAGTAATTCCCTTATTAACTCTATAATCTTTTAAATGCTCACCAAAATATTTATTATTAAGCAACCAGTTATAGAATTTCTCTGAACTTTTTTCAAAAAAATACGCAGCAACTAATATAAAAGGCACAGTTGGAATTATAGGTAAAAATGCTCCAATGATACCAAATCCTAAAAATAGGAAACCTAAAAATGTAAAAATCTTTTTCTTCATGCAAAAAGCCTCCAGATAAAAAGTTTTCATAAGGATTTAAAAATAAATATAGTATAATACATAAAAGAAAAAAATAATAGGGAGGAAGTTATGATTTTAGGAATAGTATTTATCGTTTTGTTAGTTATTTTAATTGGTTATATTATAGGAGTGTACAATAAGTTAGTTAAAGAAAGAAACTTTGTGGATGAGGCTTTTTCAACAATTGATGCATACTTAAAGAAGAGATATGACTTAATACCAAATTTAGTAGAAACTGTAAAGGGATATAAAAATTATGAAGGTAGTACATTAGAGGCTGTAGTAGCAGCAAGAAACAAATATATGACCGCTACAACTCCAGAAGAAAAAATAGAAAATGAAAATATGATAACAGGTGCTTTAGGAAAATTATTTGCTTTAACAGAAAATTATCCTGAATTAAAAGCAAATGAAAACTTTATGAAGTTACAAAGTGAATTAGTAGCAATAGAGGAAGATATTTTACAAGCAAGAAAATATTATAATGGTAGTGTTAGAGTTTATAATACAATGTGTGAAACATTTCCAAGTGTTATAGTGGCTAATAACTTTGGATTTAAGAAATATCCATTCTTTAAAGTTGAAAATGAAGAGGAAAGACAAAATGTTAAAGTTCAGTTTTAGTCTATTTTTTCTTTTAGTTACAACTATTTTTGCAGATGCAGGATATATAATTGATAACTATAAAGTAAATGTAAAAATAGATGATAAAAATATCTACAGTGTTGATGAAAATATAAGAGTGGATTTTTTACAGCCAAGACGAGGAATATATAGAATAATTCCAGAGGAGTTTAATGGAAAAGAGATAAAGGTTACAAATATAAAGACGAATGTTCAAACTGTTGCAAAAGATGAAGGGAATTATATCTACTTGAGATTAGGAGATCCAAATAGATATTTGACAGGAATAAAAGATTATATAATAAAATATACCTATAATATAGGTTGGGATAGAAACTCTAGTTATGATGAAGTTTATTATAATCTAATTGGAAATGATTGGGATACGACTATAAAAAAGGTTGAGTTTACTATAGAACTACCTAAAAGTTTTGATAGTAATAAAGTGAATTTTACTCTAGGAAAGTATGGTAGTACAGATACTAATGGGGTTAAATGGAACGTAAATGGAAACATAATAAGTGGTTATACAACAGTAGATTTAAATCCAAAGGAGAGCGTAACGATAGCTTTGCCGTTGCCAGAGGGATATTTTGATTTTAGAGATCAAAAAATAACTTATTATATATTTAAGGGTGTTTTATATCTAATATACCTTCTTATTCCAGGAATGGCATTTGGACTTTTAAAAAAATATAAAGATAGAGATAGTGTTATTCAAACGGTTGAATTTTATCCTCCTGATAATCTTACACCAACAGAAATAGGATATTATATAGATGGAATTATACATTCTAAAGATTTAACAAGTTTAATTTTTTATTGGGCTAATAAAGGTTATTTAAAAGTTAATGAGTTGAAAAAAGGTGGGTTATTTACAAAGGATGAATTTGAAATAGAATTCTTAAAAGATAAAATAGAAACAGAAAAAGAGTTTGAAAAATATATGTACAATGCTCTATCTGCTTATAAGAATTCATCAAATAAATTAAATATTAAAGATTTAAGAAACAGATTTTATAAACACATTGATAAAGCAGCAGAAATTTTAGAGATAGATTTAATTATGAGTAAAAAAACTTTATATAGCTCTAAAAGCTTAAGAGCTGGTGGGAGTGTTAGAACATCTATTTTATTCATAATAGCTGCTAGTTTTGGATACTTTTATTATTTTGGTACAAGTGCAGGAATAGATACAGCAATCACTATTATATTAGGTGGGTTATCAGTATTAGTGACCTTAGCTATAAGTGGTAAAATAAAAAGTAGAACACAATACGGAAACGAAATTTTAGGAAAAATACTCGGCTTTAAAAGATTTTTAGAAACAGCAGAGAAAAGAAAATTAGAGATGTTATTAGAAGAAAATCCAAGTTATTTTTATAATATACTTCCTTATACAATTGTATTAGGAGTTAGTAGTATTTGGGCAGATAAATTTAAAGATCTTGTAGTTGAACCTCCTCAGTGGTACGGCGGTTCTAGTATGGGGAATGCATTTGTATTAGGTGCTTTCATGGGAAGCTTTAATAACTCTTTGTCTGCTTTTAATGATACAATGTTATCCGCTCCAAAGGCTCCAAGTAATTTTGGTGGAGGTAGTTCATCTATGGGTGGAGGTTCATCAGGAGGTGGAGCTGGTGGAGGTGGAGGCGGAAGCTGGTAAAAAACATTAGTAGAAACCAGAGTATTAAATTGACCCTTTTAGTAGGATTTGATATAATAAAAGTCTATTTATAAAAAAGTGGGAGGATGGATGCTAAAGGTTTTTATATTGTGTTTTCTTTTGACTCAAATTTTATTAGCTGCTGGTTATATACCTAAAAATATTAAAGAGGAAAAAGTTCTAGAAAGTTATAGAGAACATCAACTAGTTTTAGGTTTAAAAACATCAGATTTTGACAATACTATTATAGATAATCAATCATTAAACACTATAATAGAGGATTTATTTAAAAATTATTTAGGTTTGAATGTACAAATAGTAAAAGGGAATTGGAGTGAATTACTAGCAATGTACAATAGAAAAGAGATTGATATTTTAGGGTCTGTTACTCAAAGTGAGGAAAGAAAAGAAAACAGTGTATTTAGTCTACCTTTGTATGATGACTCAATCTATTTAGCTACTTCAAATACAGAAAAATATGATTTAAAAAATTTGAAAAATTTAAATGAAAAAGATATTTATGTTACTAAAAATTCAATTTATACAGGATATTTGAAAAAATTTTTAAGAGGCAATGATATAAAAGTTAATATAGTTGAAGTTGAAGATAGCTTTTTAGAGCAAGATAAAATATTTTTAACATCTAAATATAATATAAGAGGATGGGAAAATATTATTAAAATTGGTTATCTTCCGGATATATCAATAGGATTACAAAAGAGATTAAATGATTTAGCAGCAATAGTAAATAATGCTCTTTTAGAGAAATATCAAGGTGATATTACAAAATATTTAGAAAAGCAATCTAATGTAATATATAAAAATAAGTTTTTAGAATCGTTAACACTAGAGGAGAGAGAGTACTTGAATAATCTTTCTCAAGTTACAATAGCTTTAGAACCAAATAATACATTAAGCTATTATTCAAAAGATTTAAAAAGATTTGTAGGTGTTATTCCGTTTTTTATAGAAAAATTTTCTAAAAGAACAGGCATAAATTTTAAAATAATAAATGATCGAAATAATAATTGGAATAATATATATAATGATTTTTTAAAGAAAAAAATTCGAGTAGTCCCATTACCAGAAAATAAAGAATGGAATGATGATATAATCTTTACAGAACCAATATATAAGCCAACATTATATAAAGTCTCTAGTTTTTTCTCACATAATACTAAGATAGGAGTAGTAAGAGGATCAATAGAGGAGAGTTTTGTACAAGAATATTATTTGAAAAACGATATTTTATTTTTTAAAAGTTATGATGAATTAGAAAAAGCATTGAATAGTTATATAATAAATGCAGCTTTTTTATTTGATATTAATAAAATGGATACAAGTAAGTTTAAAGTTGATGAATTTATGGAGATTCCAATATCTTTAGGGTTATATAAAAGCGATGAGATATTAAAAAAGATAATAAATAAAGGTATAAAAAATGGATTAAGTTTAAAAAAGTTAGAAGAAGAAGCAGATATAATGAAAAAGCAAGAAGCTTTTAATGAGTATCAGCACTTTCAATTAACAAATAAGATACTGTATTTATTGTTAGCTATTTCTACAATATTCGTAATGATCTCTATTTATAAAATACTTTTAAATCACAAAATGACAAAAGAACTAAAAAAAGATTTAATTACAACTCTTCCAAATAGAATTGAATTCTTGAATTTTATTAATGAAAAAAAAGATATGAAGGGATTTGCCGTAGTAGTAGATATCAATAATTTTAAAGAGCTAAATGATAAATATGGTCAAAGCTCAGGAGATGATATACTAAGAATTGTAGCAGATAAACTAAAAAGAATATTTAAAAATCAAAATATTTTTAGAGTTTCAGGAGATGAGTTTTATATTTTTAGTGAAGATGAATTTTTAATTGAAAGGTTAGAACGATTAAAAAAAGAGATGCACTCTTTAAAATTAAGTTATCAAGTAGATTTAAGTATTGGTTTTTATAAAAACAATAATAAAGATTTAGAAACTGCTTTTAAATATGGGTATATGGCTATGGAAGATGTAAAGAAAAAAAATAATTTTTATTATATTGAAGCTACTGAGGATTTAATAAAGAAAAAAGAGAGAGAGTATTCGATAAAATCACTATTAAGAAATAAAAATTTAAAAGGGTTATATGGCGTATATCAACCAAAATTTAGTATAAAAAGTAAGGAAATTATTGGAGCAGAAGCTTTAGCGAGATGGAGTGATGAAAAGTTAGGTTTTATATCACCTGGAGAGTTTATACCAATTGCAGAAGAGATTAATTTAATACATTTAATTGATTATAAAATAGCAAGTGATGCTATAAATTTTGTAAAAAATTTAAAAGAAAATGGCTATATAAACGATAATTTTAAAATGTCTTTTAATCTATCTATGAAATCTCTTGAAAGAGATGATGTAGTGTCTGTAATTAAAAATTTACTAAAAGAAAATGGTATTTCAGGGGACTATATGGAGATTGAAATAACAGAGTCTATATTTTCAACAAATTTAAAAACAACTTTGGAAAAAATAAATGAATTAAAAAAAATAAACATATCATTTTCAATGGATGACTTTACAGCAGGACACTCCACTGTAAGTTTATTACCACTAATACCTTTAGATGTAATAAAATTTGATAAAGGTATTTTAGATGCTATAGGAACTAAAGGAGATTTAGTTGCATCGAATATATATATGGCTTTAGTAGGACTTATAAAGGATTTAAATCTTAAAATTGTATCAGAAGGAATAGAAACAAAGTTACAACTAGAATTTTTAGAAAAAGCGAATGTTGATATTGGACAAGGATATATTTTTAGTAAACCTATAGAAGACCTGGAATTTATAAAGAAGTTAACAAAAAAAAATACAGGCTCTTAATAGAGACCTGTATTTTTTATTATTATTGAGCAGTTTTAGTATTTGAATCTGGTGTTACAGTTTGAACTTGTTCTTCAACAGTTTCTTCTACAGCTTGAACAGGATTTTTACCAGCAGCTTCTTCAGCAGCTTTAATCTCTGCAGGAGTAGCAGGAGTAACTTCTTCTACAACAGTTTCTTCAATAGCTTCAACTGGTTGATTAGCGTTATCTGCTGCTTGAGAATCAGTAGTCTGAGCTGGTTGAGCAAGATCAGTAGTTTGTACTGGGGGATTAGGATCATTTGGAGTTGTATCTTGTTTCTCTCCACAAGCAACCATTGCTAAAGATAAAGCTAACATAGCTAATAATTTTTTCATATAAATCTCTCCTTTTAAAATAAGTTATTTTTTCAATCTATTATACTAAGAAGAAAAGAGGGTTCCTTCAAAAAATTAAAAAAAAAGTTGACTCACGATTCAAAAAGTATTTACTTTTTGGAAAAATGTGCTATACTAAAAATGAACAAAAGATAAATAAGTGTAAAAAAACGGAGGTGTTCCAATGAAGCTGTCTAGCTATCTATCGGAAAAAGTAATTATTCCAAACATAAAAGGGAATAATATCAATGAATTGATAGAAAATCTTTTAGATCAACTTGTTGAAAATAACAAATCATTAAAAAATGAAAAGGCTATCATGAAAAAAGCCGTGTTAAAAAGAGAAGAAGAAGCATCAACTTACTTAGGACATGGGGTAGCCATTCCACACGCAAGATTAGAGCATTATGATGATATTTTAGTAGCAATAGGATTTCCAGAAAAACCAGTTATGGTAAAAACACTTGATAACAAAGAGGAAGAGCTAAAAATAGTTATTCTTGTAATAGCTGATGTTTTAAAAGGTAAAAAAATACTAAAGATAATGTCAGGAATATCTAAATTAGCTATGAAAAATAAAGTTATTTTAGATAGAATAATTGAAGAAAAAAATCCAATTGAAACGATAAAAATATTAGAAGCTGCAAATATTGAGGTAGATCATAATATTACAGCTGAAGATTTAATGACTAATGTGCCAAAACCAGTAAAAGAAACTAATACATTAGAGGACATTGCAAAAATAATAATAATGGAAAAGGTTAGTGGAATTCCTGTAGTAGATAAGAATAATAACTTTTTGGGAGAGATAACAGAAAGAGAGTTAATCTCATTTGGAATGCCTAAATACACAACTATTTTAAATGACTTAAACTTCATGACTGTGGGAGAGCCATTTGAAAACTATCTAATAAATGAAAAAACAACAACAATCGAAGAACTTTATAGAAGAGAGGGAGTTGTAACAGTTGATAGAGAAGCTTCATTAATGGAAGTATCATATTTATTTATGAACCGTGGTGTTACGAGAATATATGTTGTTGAAAGTGGAAAGTATCTTGGAATTATTTTAAGATCAGATATTATAAGAAAAATATTACATATATAAGAAGGAAGTGAAGATTTATGTTAAGCTTAATATTAGGGCTTGGTATTTTTATAGCAGTGTTCTATTGTATCATAACAGAAAAGGTACCTGGTGCATGGGCAACGATGCTAGGTGGATTAGCAATGTCAATGGTAGGTATTTTTAATGAAGAGCAAGCATTACACGCTGTAGCAAGTAGATTAGAGATTTTATTTTTATTAATTGGTATGATGATAATAGTTCATTTGATATCTGAAACAGGAGTGTTCCAGTGGTTTGCTATTACATTAGCAAAGTTTGTTAGAGGAGAACCATTTTTACTTATTGTTTTCCTAGCAATAGTGACAGCAGTTTGTTCAGCGTTTTTAGATAACGTAACAACAATTCTACTAATGGCACCAATATCAATATTACTAGCGGGAGAGTTAAAGTTAAACCCATTCCCATTTGTAATAACAGAGATAATGGCAGCAAATATTGGTGGAACAGCAACACTAATAGGTGACCCAACTCAACTAATCATAGGTCATGAAAGTGGATTAGGATTTAACGAATTTTTATTTAATACATCACCAGTTGCAATAATATCAATGGTAATATTACTAGCAAATGTTTACTTCATCTATGGAAAAGATTTCCATGTTTCAACAGAGTTAAAAGCTAGAATTATGGAGATGAACCCAAGTAGAAGTTTGAAAGATAAGAAACTATTAAGAGAAGCAGGAACAATATTTGCGCTAGTAATTCTTGGATTTGTATTAAATAACTTTATAAATAAAGGTCTAGCAATAATCTCTTTAAGTGGAGCATTTTTACTTGTAACAATAGCAAAAAGAAAACCAGCAGATATATTTAAGCACGTAGAGTGGGATACTCTGTTCTTCTTTATTGGATTATTTATGATGGTATTAGGAATTGAAAAAATAAATGTTATCGACATGGTAAGTGACAAAATGATTGCAGTAACTAAAGGAAACTTTGAGTTTGCAACAATGTCTATTATGACTTTATCAGCATTATTTACATCAGTAATAGGAAACGTTGCTAACGCTGCAACAGTTTCAAAAATAATAGATGTTATGGCTCCTACATTTAAAGGGGTTCATACAGATGCACTTTGGTGGGCATTATCTTTTGGTTCATGTTTAGGTGGAAACATCTCTATTCTTGGTTCTGCAACAAACGTAGTAGCAGTTGGTGTAGCAGGAAAATCAGGATGTAAAATAGATTTTGTGAAATTCTTAAAGTTTGGTGCGTTAATAGCGATACAAACTTTAGTGGTAGCAGGAATATATTTAAAATTAAGATATATGTAATATAAAAAATAATTAAAATACCCTCTAGTAAAAGAAGTAACAAAGGTATATAATAACTGAGCAAGTTATTTTGTTACAATTTACGGAGGGATTTTTTTATGAAAAATAATATGAGTTCAAAGAGTGGTGGTGCTGTTTTAGGTGCCGCTTTTTTAATGGCGATGTCTGCAGTAGGACCGGGCTTTTTAACTCAAGCATCAATTTTTACAGAGCAATTTAAGGCTAATTTTGCATTTTCTATTTTAGTTTCTATAGTTATAACTTTAATAGTTCAATTGAATATTTCTAGAATTATTGGAGTTTCTGGCTTGAGAGGACAAGATTTAGCAAATAAAATTGTTCCGGGATTAGGGTATTTAATAGCAACATTAATTGTTTTAGGAGGTTTTGCTTTTAATATAGGGAATGTAGGAGGAGCAGCCTTAGGGTTAAATGTGTTATTTGGAATTGATCTTACATACTCAGCATTATTAGCTGGGGGAGTGGGGGCATTAATTTTTATTTCAAAAGATGCAGGAAGGATTATAGATAAATTTACTAAAATACTAGGTGTTTTAATGATTTTAGTAATATCTTATGTAGCTTTAGAAAGCAAACCACCGATTTCACAAGCAGCTTATAGTGCTGTATTTCCAGAGTCTTATGGAGATTTAAGTTTCTCATTATTAACTTTACTTGGAGGAACTATTGGAGGATATATAATTTTTGCAGGTGGACATAAGCTATTAGATGCAAATATTAAAGGAAAAGAAAATTTAAATAATATAAATAAAAGTTTACTAATAGGAGTAAGTATAGCTTCGATAATAAGAATAGTATTGTTTTTAGCTGTCTTAGGAGTTGTTTCAACAGGAGCAACATTAAACCCAGAGAATCCTCCAGCTTCAGCTTTTATGCAAGGAGCGGGAGTTGTGGGATATAAAATATTTGGAGTTGTAATATTAGCTTCATCTCTAGGGACTATAGTTGGAGCTGCTTATACATCAATTTCATTTTTAAAAACTCTTTTTCCTATTGTTTTTCAACATGAAAAAGGATTTATAATAGGATTTATTCTACTTTCAACTTTTGTTATGGCAAGTATAGGAAAGCCAGTTTCTTTACTTCTTTTAGCAGGAGCATTAAATGGATTAATTCTACCAATAACTTTAGGAATTACACTGCTAGCTTCAAGAAAAAAAGAGATAGTAGGAGATTATAGACACTCAGTTATACTTACAATATTTGGAATAGCGATAGTTGTTATTATGGGATATGAAGGAATAATATCTTTAGGAAGCATAGCAGCTATATTGTAAAAAAGAAGCTAGTTTATCTAGCTTCTTTTATTATATCTAAAAAATATTAATTTTGAGTTTGGAAAATTTTAAAGCTTCCACGGTTTTCAACATATGTTCCAAAGACAATATAGTTTTCATCTCTATAAAAGAAAGTATCCCCTTCTTTAAATTCCTTAATATCTTTTAAAAATTTAAAGTTTAAGGAGTAATAGAAATTATAACCAATCATGATGTTGTAGATAGTTTTAGTAAAGGTTGCCACATCTTTGTATAGAGATATCTTCTCTTTAATAAGTGTGTGATTATTTAATTGTAAAATTTCCTCAATATTTTCACCTTTTCTTTTTAAGTAGTTTATAAGCTCATCATCTGAAAGAGTAAGATTATTCTCTTTTAAGAAAAGAATTGCTCTTTTGCACTGAATAAATCCAATCTCATTAATAGATGAATTGATACTTTCCCAAATCTTTTTATAGTCTTCAACATTACTTTTTATAAGTTGAATTAAATAGTTAGTTTCAGCGCTTTTTTCAATAAGAGAGTTATTTTTTAAAATAAATTCAATAGCAGTAACTTTGTTATTTTTAGACTCACCTTTTTTTATTTTATTGTAGATAAGAGTGTAATTTGAATAAGAATTTATATTTTCTACTAAAGTTTTTAATAGAGCTTTTTCAAAATCAAAAAAACGCTCATAAGCTTCCTCTTTTATATTAAAAATATTTTTTAACTCTTCAATACTTAGAATTAAATTTATGTTTTCTGCATTATTTTTTAAAACTAGATTAAAGAAATTATGTGAAGATTTTTGTCTGAAGTAAAAAAAAGTTCTTAAAGATAAAAAACTTTCAATAGTATTTTTTTTAAAAGCATTAACTATCATAGGTGGGATAGTTATATAAAAAATATCGTCAATTTTGCTAAAGTAACTAACATATGGGAATTGTGAAAAAGAGTTTTTACCATACTCGTTGATAAATGAATAAGAGATATATTTAGTCATAAGTCCATTAAGAGCTTCCATAATATCTTGAGAACCTAATTTTTTAAATTCATTTGACTCTAAAGTAATGGTTTCTTTTAAATCTTTTTCTAATTTTTTTAATATATTTAAAAAAATGGTATTTTCAATTTTAGAAGTTCGTGTATTGAAGACAATATTTTGATTAGAAATTTTAAAACTCAATGTATTACCTCCATTAAAAAATTTTTTTAATTTTTTTAATATATTTTATCATAAAAATAGACGAAACAAAAATTAAAAAATATATGATAAAAAAATAAAAAACCTATTATAGACGAAAAAAAAGTTAGAAAATAGCAAATTTGACAGAAAAAATAGAAATAATGTATAGTGAGAGCATAAGACAAAGAAAATAAGGGAGTGAAAAAATGTTAGAGAAAAAGTATATAAAACTAAAACTAACAGGGGAAACAAAAGATGAGATACTACAAGAACTTGTAGATGTTTTAGATAATGGTGGAGCATTAGAAAATAAAGATGAGTTTTTAAAAGTTGTAAAAGCTAGAGAGGCTACATCATCAACAGGATTAGAGGAAGGAATTGCAATTCCTCATGGAAAAACAAAAGCAGTAAGAAAGCCAGCTGTAGCTTTTGGAAGATCAAATGGAGTAGATTTTAACTCTTTAGATGGTGAGCCATCAAAACTATTCTTTATGATAGCGGCCCCAGAAGATGCGACAGATTCTCATATAGAAACACTATCTAAATTAACAAATAAACTTTTAGATGATGAGGTAAGAGAGAAGTTAGAAAATGCTAAAACAGAGGATGAAATTTTAAATATATTAAATGAAGAGAAAAAAGAAATTATAAACTCTTCTGAAAAAAGAGAGGGATATGTAGTTGCTGTAACAGCTTGTCCAGTAGGAATAGCTCATACATACATGGCAGCGGACTCTTTAGTAAATAAAGGTAAAGAGTTAGGAGTAGAGATAAAAGTTGAAACAAATGGAAGTGTTGGAGTTAAAAATGAATTGACAGCTGAAGATATAAAAAGAGCTACAGGAGTTATAGTTGCAGCAGATAAAACAATAGATATGGATAGATTTGCAGGTAAAAAAGTTATTCAAGTTCCAGTAAAGCAAGCTATAAGAGCTCCAAAAGAGTTAATAGAAAAGACATTAAATGGAGAGGGAGAGATTTATAAATCTTCTTCTAATGGTAAAAAAGAGATTCAAAAAAATGAGAAAACGGGAATTTATAAGCATTTAATGAATGGTGTTTCACATATGTTACCACTAGTTGTATGTGGAGGAGTTTTAATAGCTCTTTCAATAGCATTATCAGGAATTAAAGCAGGATCAGGAGCGGATGTAACAAATCCATTCTTTAAATCAATGTTAGATTTAGGAGTTGCAGCATTTGGGCTTATGATACCAATTCTTTCAGGATATATAGCTATGAGTATAGCAGATAGACCAGGACTTGCTCCAGGACTTGTTGGTGGTGCTTTAGCAAATACAGTTGGTGCAGGATTTTTAGGTGGTATGGTTGCCGGTTTTGCTGCAGGATATATAGCTAAGTGGGTTAAATCATGGAATGTTCCAGAGGGATTAAAACCAATTATGCCAATATTTGTAATACCTTTAGTTTCAACATCTTTAGTTGGAGTGATAATGTATTTCATAGGAGCACCTATTAGTGGATTTATGAATATGTTAACAGATGTACTAAAAGGAATGGAAGCTGGATCAGTATTTTTAGCACTTATTTTAGGATGTATGATATCTTTTGATATGGGAGGTCCAATAAATAAAGTTGCATTCCTATTTGGTTCAGCAATGATAACACAAGGAGTTCCAACAGTAATGGGACCAATAGCAGTTGCAATTTGTATTCCACCAATTGGTATGGGAATAGCAACAATGATGGCACCGAAAAATTATGAAGTTGGTGAAAGAGAAGCTGGAAAAGCTGCTTTTGCAATGGGATTAATTGGAATTACTGAGGGTGCAATACCATTTGCAGCAGCAGATCCATTTAGAGTTATTCCATCTATAATGGTTGGAAGTGGAGTTGGAGCAGTTATTGCAGCAATAGGAAAAGTTGCAGATCATGCACCTCATGGAGGACCTATTGTATTACCAGTTGTAGATAATAAATTGATGTTTATTATAGCAATTGTAGTTGGATCTCTAATAAGTGCAATAATGGTAAATATTTTAAAGAAATTTAAGAAACAATAGTTAGAAAACTATTAATATATTGATGAAATAAAACTCCCATGATACTATTTAAGAAAAAGTACGTGGGAGTTTTTTTATGAGAAAAAGGGTATTAAAAAGTATAATTCAAGTTATACCAGTATTTATAATTGGTGGAATTTTATCGGTAATATCATTATATACAGATAATCAATTTTTAAAAGATTTAAGTGGGTATAGTTTTTTAATGGCACCACCTCTTTTAGCAGGATATATAGCTAAAGAGATATCAGGAAGTGTAGGTTTTATACCAGGAATTATTTTAGGGTATTTATCTGGAGCAATTGGTCTTGGAATGTTTGGAGGAATATTAGTAGGTGTTGTTTTAGGATATTTTATAAATGGTTTAAAAAAGATTGAGATATCTATAGAGGTTTCTTCGATAATGTATCTAGTTATAATTCCAATACTATCTACTTTAATTGTAGGAATGGGACTTTACTATGTTTTTCAAGGACCAATGAAATTTATATTAGATGAACTTGGTATCTATTTAAATAGTTTAGATGATAAGAATAATGTATTTTTAAATTTTGTTTTAGGTGGATTAATTGGAGTTGACTTAGGGGGACCAATAAATAAAGTTGCATATGTTTATGCTGTAAATACAATTGAATATGGAAGAGGAGATATAATGGGACCAATAGCTGTAGCTATTTCAACTCCTCCTTTAGCTTTGGGATTATCACAGTTTATATTGAAAAATAGATTTTCTAAAACAGAGAGAGAAGCGGGAGTAATATCAATACTTCTAGGCTTTTTAGGTATTACTGAGGGAGCTTTACTTTTTTTAACAAGAGATATAGCTGTACTACCTACAACTGTTATTGGAGCAGCAATTGGAGCTGGAGCAGCTTCAATTTTAGGAGTAAAATCAATAGTACCTCATGGAGGTATTATAATACTGCCATTGATAGAAAATAAAATAGGATTTTTAATATCGTTATCAATAGGAGTGATATCAACAATATTTATGTTGTATTTTTTAAAAAAAGGGGAGAGTAATGGATAGAAGTGTAGAAAATATACATCTGATTATGATTAAAGAGAGTTTAGATTTTAATGATAAACAACTTCCAGAAGGATATGAATTTGTAATGTATGAACCTGGAATGATGGATAAATGGGTTGATATTCAATTATCTTCAAAACATATATTAGAAAAATCAGAGGGAGAACTTTATTTTAAAGAGGTTTTTTTACAAAGTGAAGATTTTTTAAAAGAGGTTATGGTCTTTATTAAAGATGAAAAAGGTGAACTAGTAGGAACTGGAGCTATTTGGGAGGGAAAATATTTTCTAGAAGATAGAAATAAAAAATATCGATTACATTGGATTGCAATAGATTCAAAGCATGGTGGAAAAGGGTTAGCAAAAGCCTTAGTGTCAAAACTGCTTTCTATATTTAAAGATAAAAAAATGGGAGAGGGACTATACCTCTCCACACAAACATGTAGCTATGTAGCTATAAAAATATATTTAGATTTTGGATTTAAACCTTATGATTTGGAAAATAATAAAAAAGGCTGGGATATAGTTTTTAATAAGCTAAAAATTAATTGTTTGAAGAAGATTTCGATCTAAAGTTTCTCGAACTTCAATTTTCCAAATATCACTTTTCTTTTTAAATTTTGGAAGAGAAATATCAATATTTCGAGTATCTTTAGCATTAATAACTCCTCCATAGAATGTTTCACGAGTTCCATTATTTCCAATAATATCAATCATATAACGTACAAATCTTTGAGGGGTTTTATTATTTACAAACCCCTTCATATATAAAACTCCATTTTTTTCATAAAAATCATATTTTTCAAGTTTTAACTGTGCAGGTAAATCACCAACCCAGCCGAGCATCTCTATATTAATAGAGATACCAACAGTAGAACCAGCAGCGACAGTTCCTTCTTTAGTATTTTGTAAAGCATTTGGAAGAGTTATTGATTCAACACCAAGGTAGAAGTTATAATCACCAATAGGAGTTCCTTCAGGAGATTTTACAAAAAGTTTTAATTTTTTTGATTCAGCATTTTTAATAGTCATGTATTTTGGTTCAAATTCAATCCATTCATGCATACTTTTCCCTTCTTTTCCAGGGTGAACTTTAAATCGATATCTTATTGTTTTACCAGTATTATTTTTAAATGTATACTCTTGCATGGCACCTTCATCAACTCTTTTTCCAAAGCCATCTGGTGAGATGTGGAAAGCTAAACTTATTGTATTTAAAATTAGTGTTAAAATTATAATTAAATATTTTTTCATTAAAATCTACCTCCTGTAGGATTTTCTGTTGCTGTAACGGTAACTGGGAATGTACCACGATAATCCCCTTCGATATACTCAGAATTTTCAAGTTTTGGAATGACACCTTTTATAATAAAATTATTATCAGTTGTCTGAGAAGGGGCATTTAGAAAAACGTTAATGGCTGTTTCATTGCGACTAATTTTATATATTAGACATTTATCAGGGATGGATATCTTGTAACTTAAACCTCCGCTATTAAAAATACTTATTTTAGATTCTGCCTCGGCTCCTTGAGTTTTGTTAAATACACCAAAATCCATAGAAGTCGATTTAATTCCAAAACCAAAATTTATAATTAAAATATCCTTATGTTTAATATCGCTTGGATTAGATTCACTAGTAGAATAATCAAAAGTGGTTTTTACAGTTTTTAAATTAGAAGACTTAGGTGTTATAGTGTATTCAAAAAAATTTGTATTGAGTTTGTATTTAATATTAAAGTTACCAATATCTGCATTTATTTGTGGAGATTCTCCTTTATCAATAGGTATATTTAAACTATTTCTATTACGAGAGTTGAACTCTTCTGAATCGATAGTTATTTTAAGACTACCAACACTATTTCCAGGTGTTATCCAAGGTCCTAAGACATTACCTTTTCCATTGGACCAATTAGATCCAAAGGTTGGTATATTTGAACCTTTAGTAAATTTAAAATGAAAACTTTCGTTTGATATATTTATAGCATCAGCATAAAAATTTGAAGTATAATATTTATATATAGGAATAGTTTTAAGTGTACCAGTATAAAGATTTTCTACTTTATTATTTTTAACAACCCAAAGATAGATATTTTTAGGCTCTTCAAAGTAACTGATTTCTAAATATCTTTTTCCATCAATTGTTATTATTTTATGAGGTAGTTCGTCATTTATAGTACTAGTTTTGTTATTTGGTTTTAAATATGTTGTAACATAAAGTTTTCTATCTAGGTCACTATTTTCTCTCGTAGATTTAGTTATATCACGATAGATTTTTTTTTCTGATCTATCAATGAAAAGATCAATATTGTTATCACTTCGAACTTTTGTAACCTCAATATCTAGTTTAGCAGGTTTTCCATTTTCATAAGCTTTTATAATTTCTCTACTATCATTAGAAAAACTAATAGATACAGAACTTAAAAGAAGGATTAAAGTCATAAAAAAATAGTTTATTTTTTTCAAGTTATCTCATCTCCTTCTCGTAAATAGAGTAGTTTATGGGTAAAGCTCCAACATAAATTCCATCAATTAAATCTCTATTCTCCTCTTTAGAGAGTTCTTTTTTATCTAAAATAACATGAAAAATAATTTTTTTAGTTTCTGAATCCATTACAACTTCTTGTTCATTCTTTTTAAAAATAACTTTATCTGTTTTTACCCATCTCTTTTTGTTAGTTATATATGTATGTGATGGAACTTGGAAAGTTACAAGTTTTCCAAGATCTTCTTCTATGTTGTCAGAATAGATTTCAATAATACCCCTAGCAGTAGCTTTACTTTTATAAACTCCGTTATTTTGAGCACGAACCTCTTTAAAAACTATTGGCTTACATGTAATTTTAATTTTTCCGAAAACTGTAAAGGGTAATAAGAAAAATATTAGAAATAGTTTTTTCATTAATCATTCACCTCCACAGTTATATAGACTCTTTTTTTATGAGTTCCCTCTTTAGAAATATTTTTACCAGTTATTTTGATATAGTTATCTTTAATTTTTTTATTATCTATATTTTTAGAAGCAAAAATTTCAGTATCGATAACACCATCATCATCAATATCAAGAGCAGTTTTAGAGAAGTTTAATCGATAAATACCAGCGGCTTCAGGCTTTCTATTTAATTCCACTTCAAAAGGTATTTCTAGATTCTCATTATCAACAACAAGAGCCTTAATATGAACATCTGATATAACCTCTAATGGAACTATAACCTCTGCCGTTAGTTCAACCTCTAAAATACCACTGCTAATAAGTTTTCGAACAATAAGCTCTCCATTTTCTCCTTGGTCAATTTTATCTGTAGGAATAGCTGGAAGTAGAGGGAGCATAGGAATAAAATCCTCTACGGCCATTAAAATACTAAAATTTATTAAAAAACAAAGAGTTAAAATAATTTTTTTCATTCGTCCCCCCTTCAACTATTTAACAACTTTAATCTCATTATTAACTAAATATGTATTTAATTCATAAGTATTACTTTTTAAAGCATCGTAGGTTATACTAACTTCAATTTTCAAAGGCTCAATATAGTTATCTTTAAAAGATGAAATTTCTATAAAATATTTTCCAGCTATAAGAGAACTAACATCATAGTATCCCATGAAATCAGGAACGATATTAGATATAACTTTACCATTAGAATCAGAAACTTTAATAACAATTCCATCATAAATATTTTCAGAGTTAGAATATGATTCATGTAATGACAATTGACCAACTATTGAGAAAAAGGGTTTTATAGGAATATATGCTTCAATATCTCCACCACCTTTACCTTTTAGAGAGAATGTACTATTGATTACATCAAAACTTGGTCTTCTAACAATAGGATTTAAATTATAAAGTATATTATTAGGAACTCCATAGAAATACGTAGGTTCTTTAGAAGTTGTAACTTTTTTCTCTCCATTGATTTCTAATTCAACATCACCTACATAAGGTTCATTATTGTCAAAAATGTTGTTATCATTAAGATCTAAATAAGTAATTGCTTTAACTCTTGAAACATCTATATTATCAAGAGGTTTTTTAATATTTTTTAAATCAATTATACGGTCAATTCCAGCAGAAATTTCATAATCGCCACTATCTTTAGAAGTCATGTCAAAGTTAAACCAGTTATCGTAATCAATTGAAACTCTAAAAGTGATTTTTTCTTTATCACTTTCGTTATATGCAATTTCAAAAGAGTAATCAAGTCCATTTTGTCGAGCTCTATTGAAAACTGAAAGAGTTGATTCAAAATCATCTCCTCTTTCACTAATAGAGTTAGTCCATCTTACAGAGTAATCTCTATACCCTGTATAATAAAGGTTTACAGAATAATTTTTTTCACCATTTAAATCTCTTTGAAACTGGAAAGTAGATAAAAATCTATTGAAATTTTTACTCAGTTCTATATCAATTTCAGAACCTTTAGATTTTTCTCCATCCCAGTCTTCCTGCCATTGATACGAATAATCTACTCTTAAAAAATCAGTTGGGTTATATTCAAAACTGATTCCACGAGCCTCTTTATTATTATAATAATCACTATAATATCCATCTTCATATCTAATTTTAAATTTGTTAAACTTTATTTGGAAAAGACCTTCAACTGTATTATCTTTTTGGAATTTATCAGGAGTAAATATCTGTTCAGTTCCTAAAATAAAAGTATATGGATTAGTTTTAAAATAATCACTATATACAATTTCAGCAGCCCCTCTTTCAACATAGATATACTCGTCGTTTATAGATTCAGAAGTCTTAAAATACTTTCCACCTACTGTAAACTGCTCAGTAATTCCATAGTAGATACTACCATCAGTATCAACTTTTTCTGAGCTTTCATTTTCAGTCATAAAGAATCTATATTGGAACTCTCCACGGTTTTGTTGATTAAAGTCATCACTTGTTTTTATTATTCGAGTGATTATCTTTCCATCTCTAGTATGGATTCTCAAGATATACTCACGATCACTTTTAAGTTCACTGTTAGTAAATTCAACAACTCCATTTTCTTCATAACCAATATCAATAGTAGCTCCTAAATAGATTAGCTCAACTCTACTACCAATAGGAACATTCTCTCGAATAACAAAAGTTTTTCCATCTTCATAATATCCTTTATCTTTTTCAAATAGTACAGATTTATTCCAACGACCACTATTAGTTTTATCACCATAAAATTCTAAATAGTGATTATATGGAAGATTTGGATAATAAAGATTAGCTCCTGTAAATTCTCCATCTTTTAAGTTGTATTCTGTTGTTAACTCTCCATAAAGAAAAGAACCTTGATATTCTAAGTATCCATCCCAATCATTATCTTTGCTACCCTCGCTTTTAGTAAAGGTTTTATCTAAATTAACTCTCATATATCCTAAATTAAAAAGGTCTCTTGAATTGGTATACATGAAATCATTCATATCTTTTTTCTTTTGAAGAGTATTTTCTTGAACTTTTAAAAGACGATTTATTTCATTATTAATAGCATGTTTAGCAGACATAGATATTCTTGTTTTTTCATAGTCAATATCTATAGCATTTAAAAATATATCTGAAAAAAGATTAGCTTCTAAAAAAAGTTCATCATCTTTAAAAAAGAAATCTTTATCTGTAAAGTTTGTACGCTCGCTACCTGTTATTTTAAATGTATTAAAGTTCATCATAATCTCTTGCATTTCCATACCTAAAGTCATATCTAAAATATTATTTGTAAAATTATAGTTATTAAAATATATATTCTTAAAGTATTCTTTTAAGGGTATATAAGTTTTCGAATCCTTATAAATCACGTGGAAGTCAGAGGTTATTTGTGTTCTATTAATAAAAAGTGTGAAAAAGTGTTTCTCCTCTAATTTTCCTTCTAGCTCGTCTTTTAAAAAAATATAATCCTCTTGGGATATAGTATTTCTGTTTTTTAACTCCTCAAGTTTATCTAAAGTTATTTCATCAGAAGAGAAGGTATTAGACTGGATTAATAAAATGGAAAATAAAAAAAACATTTTTTTAAACATAAACTACTCCCCCTTATAAAATTAAAGTTTAATTTTCCCTACAGTTTTTTTTGTGATGTAATCTACAATAATAAGATTCTTTTTTGATTTAAGTTTGTGATTACCAGTATATGTAAATTCTAAATCTTTTAAATTCAACGATTCTTTAGAGTGGATTCTTAAATTACCTAAAAAATAATCATCAATATAAAACTCAAATTTTCCACGACGCTCTCCACGGTTTTCAACAATTCCATTTAAACTGATTTTATTAGGATTTATCTCTAAATTTAGATTTGAAAAAACAAGTTTTGGAGATATATTTCCAGCATATCCATTTATAACAAGTTTTAAGTCTGTTAAAATTCCAAGACCAGAGAATTTCTCTTTTATAACTTTTTCATAGAGAGGTAGTTCACGAACACCTAAGACAGCAGAATATTCTCCTGGTTTAATTTTTGAGTTACTAGCTATGTTTACTTGGATTTTTCCACTTTCTCCAGGAGCTAAAGTTATTGATCTTGGATAAAAATTAACCCATTTACTCATATCTTTATTAGAGCTATCTTTATAAGATTCACAGTAGATTCTATATAGAACAGTGTCGCTAGATTGATTAAAAAGTGTAAACTCTTGATAACTACCTTCAAAATCAATGGGTTTATCAAAAAAAGTTGGGTGTATATTTATATACGAAAGTGAAAATTTGAAAATGATAAAAAAAAGAAAAAGTATTTTCATAAAAATCCCCCCAGTTTATTTTATTAATAAAGAGAGCGAGAGTTCACTCTCTTCTTTAATGAAATAAAATTATTATTTAGTCTTAGCATAAGTAACTGTAAGAGTTGTTGTTTGTGTTTCATAGTTTCCAGCAAGAGCTTGACCATCATTTAATGTACTTGTAACATTTAAAACAACTCCATTGTTATCATATCCTCCATTGTAAGCAGTTAACTTAGAAGTTAAAATAGCTTGTGAAGTATCAAGATTTTTCAAAGTTAAAGAATTGGTACCAAATTCAGATGATAAAGATACAACATCAGCATTACTAGTTATAGCATTTCCAGAAACTCTTAAATTAGCTGTTAAAGATTGCTCTCCTTGCCCAGCAATCAAAATATGATCAAAAGTAACTTCGGAAATAGGAGTACCATTTGCATCAGTTATAATTAAATCTAATGGTCCAGTTACAGTAGCAGTCACATTAATATTAATACTAGCGGTAGCATTACTATCAGTAACAGAATTTGTTAAATTTGGATTACTAGTAGTAGAAACTCCAGCCAAAGTAAGTGAAGATAGCGCCAAAAACAGTAGTGTGATTTTTTTCATTTTTATTACCTCCCTATATTATTTGAATTAATAAATTATAAGATATAAATATTTTAAAAGTAATAAGAAGAAGTTTTCAAAAAAATTGAAAAAAATTTCCTTAATAAAAAAAGAAGTAGATTTTTGTCTACTTCTTTTAAAGTTTTTCATAATTAGGTATTGGAAAATATAAATTTTTTACGTTTGTATTTTTATCATATATTTTTATATTTTCAACAGTTATAA
>NZ_KI518182.1 GCF_000479045.1 Cetobacterium somerae ATCC BAA-474 | reverse complement strand
CATCCATATTTTTTAATTTAGTTAATATTAAGTTCATAGATCCCACCTTTTTTTATTTTATTATTTCTAATTATTTTATAAAAAATAAAAACTCTATAGTTGAATCATAAGTCAAAATTCGTAAAATTTCAAGTTTTTTTTGACTTTATATTCAAATTGTTAGATTTAACTTTGAAAGTTTAATTTTTTCTATTTTAAATCACTTAATTTTAATACGCTCTAATTTAGAAAAAATCGAAAAAATATTTTCTAAATAAAAACACTATTGACATAACAGTGCGAATATGGTATTATTAATTGAAACCGATGATTAAGTAAATTTAATACCCCCCAAAAATTTATTTAAATCTTTTTATTTTAACACTCCCCCGTGTTATAAAAACCTTCCTTTACCCCAAAAGGAAGGTTTTTTATTATATAGAAAAATTTGTTTAAAAAATAGGTTTAAACCAAGAAGTTTTGCTTTTAAAAGGCTTAGTTTTCTTGGATTTTTTATTTTTTGTTAATTAATAAAATATTATATAA
>NZ_KI518181.1 GCF_000479045.1 Cetobacterium somerae ATCC BAA-474 | reverse complement strand
TATTATTGTTTAATGAAGTAAATATATTAGATGATAGCTTTTTGAGAAATGAATTGAAAAGACATTTTAAAAATTATGAGTTTACAGTTGAACCATCATTTTTTTATAAAATAAATAGAGAGTTTTATAGTAACAATTTTGATTTAATATTAAGTGACGAACCAAGTTTAAAAGGAAATATAAAAATTATAAATATTCTTAATTTAAATGATATTGTTGAGAGCATTCATGAGGAGATTTTAGAAAATCATTTAAAAAGGAGAAAAGCCTCTACGAATTAGAGGCTTTTTTAGGGATTAATTATTTTTATCTTTTAACACTTATAAACTTTAGACTACTAAAGTAGTTAAAAAAGTTTTAAAATTATAATAAAATTATAATAAAATTAAATTTAATACAATTTATAAAAAAATATGAGGTGAAAAAAATTGAAAATAGTTCAAACATCATCAACAAGCGCTTCTCTTGTTGAATTTCAGTTAGAAAGAGGAGAAAGTATAAGAATAGAACCAGGGTGCATGGTTTATAAAGATGGGTGCATAAATTTAGAAGGAAAAGTAAATGGAGGTTTTTTTGCAGCAATAGGAAAAGCTTTTTTAGGAGGAGAGAGTTTTTTTACATCTGTAGCTACAGCTAAATCTTCAGGAAGAGTTGCAGTTGCTCCAAAGGGATTTGGAAATATAAAAGTTTTAAATGTATCTTCAGGAAATCAATGGTATATTAATGACGGAGCATTTTTAGCATGTAATACTTCAGTTGATTATACATCGACTAGACAAAAAAGACTGTTGAACTCTATTTTAGGAGGAACAGGTGGTTTCTTTATTTTAAAATCTAAAGGAGAGGGAGAGCTTTTAGTTAATGGATTTGGAGATTTAATTGAAATAGAACTAGATGGTTCTCAATCTTTTCAAATTGACAACGGGCATGTAGTATGTTGGCAAGAGACATTAGATTATAGATTAGAAATAGCAAGTGGACTATTTGGATTTAAATCTGGAGAGGGACTATTAAATACTTTTAAAGGAAAGGGAAAAGTGATTATTCAAACTAGAAATATTCAATCTTTTGTAGATATTTTAGTTGATTATATACCATTCCCAAAGCAGGATAAAAACTAAGTGTTTCGTAAAGATGTGAGAAATCACATCTTTTTTTATTTTAATTAGTTTGACAAAGATATGAAAAAGTGTTAAATTCATATTAGAAAAAACTAATATACTGAATCTGTTAACTAAAGATGAAAAATAGGTCCAATTCTTTGAAAAGGGATAAAGATTTTCGACTTGAAATATTTTTATAAAAAAATGATATCACAAAAGGACATAGCTTGTCTATGTCTCATAAAGAATATTCTTTTTCTTTGTTAAAATAGCAGTAGATTTTTTCTACTAATTTCGCTATATTCTACGCCAGCAACTTTGGCCGGAGTTAGATTACTTAGTCCTTTATGCGGTGTAATATAGTTGTAGAAGAAAAAGAAGCCTTCTAATAGTGCGTTTACACTTGTTTCGCACTTTAAACCGTGGGTTGTTCTATATTTATGTTTAAATCTTTTAAAAAAGCTTTCAATTAGATTATTAGTTACTTCGTCATACCATGATTGAACTTTAATGTGTTTAGATTCTGAGAATACTATTTTTGTTGGAATATTGTAGCTAGGTAATCTATCAGATACTATTGATTGAGGTGCTCCAAATCGCTTTTTGACCTTATCAAATAGGTGAAAAGCAGAGGTTGCTTCTCTTGATGTTGTAAGATACCAATCAATAACGTATCTAGTTTCAGAGTCAATTAAAGTCCATATGTAATATCTTTTACCTTTGATTTTAATTACAGTTTCATCAACATGCCACTCATCAGATAGATTTAAATTTTGCGGAGTATATTTAGAAACGATATCTTTAAAAATACCTCCAAAACCTTTAATCCATTTGTAAATGGATACATGAGAAATTTTAATGTTTTTACGATCTAAAAGATATTGTGAAATAGCTCTTGTGGTAGCTGAATGAACAAAATACATATACAAAGCATCAATGACAACATTGATATTTGTTCTAAGTCTTTTAATATTAATTGTTTTAGATTTAAATTCAGAAGAAATACTATTAAAATCAGAAGTCTTTTTTACTGCAATATGAATATGAGTACACTTTCTAGAGTTACATTTAAATCTAGAATAATAAAGATAATCGTGATGTAAATATGTTCCTGAATTACAAATAGGACATTTAGGATATGAACGCCTATTATCACCAGGTTTAGAATTAGCAGAGAATTGTCTAGCGCATTCTTTGCATTGATATTTTTGATGTCCAAGATTGTTTTTACCAAAACGATAAAGGTTTTTAGAGAAACAACGAGGACAAGAAATATTATTAATATACATAGTTAAAAACTGCTCCTTTCTTGGGGGGGATATTGGTTGGTCGAATAACTATTATACCTCAAAGGATTGGAGCAGTTTCAATAAATTTTAAGTTAACAGAAACAATATACTTTGAAGGAGATTTTATGAAAAAAGTAGATTTAACAACAGGAGATATAAAAAAAATATTACTCTCATTAGCTTTTCCAATAATGGGGTCATCATTTTTACAGATGATATATGGATTGGTAGATATGTTTTGGGTGGGCAAAATAGGAAGCAATGCTGTAGCAGCAGTTGGAACAGCTAGTTTTTTTATAAATTTAGGTTATGCAATTAACTCAATGATTGTAATAGGAGCTGGAATAAAGATTTCTCATGTAATAGGAGCAAAGGATATTGAAAATACCAAAGAGTATATAAAAGCATCATGTACATTAAATTTTTTAATGGCAGTATCATTCATTCTTCCAATTATAATTTTTTCAAAAAATTTAGTAAGATTTTTTAACTTAGAAAATGAAGTTGAAAAAATGGCTCAAATATACCTAATTATTGGTGGAATAGGATTAATTTTTAAGTTTTTTAACTTTTTATATACAAGAATTTTAAATAGCTATGGAGAAAGTAAACTACCTTTTAAAATAAGTAGTGTAGGAGTTATTTTAAATATAATTTTAGATCCTATATTTATTTTTGTATTTGATTGGGGAGTGGCAGGAGCAGCTATAGCTACAGTTCTAGCAGAGGGAATTAATACATATTTATTTGTAAAAAAATCAAAAGATTATTTTAAAGTTGAAAGCTATATATCTAAAAGTTGGAGTAAGATGAAAGAGATGATGTCTTTAGGAACCCCTATTGCTCTTCAAAGAGTATTGTTTACTGGATTTGGAATAACTATTGCAAAAATTATATCTCAGTGGGGACCAGATGCAATTGCAGCACAAAAGATAGGACTTCAAATTGAGTCTATAACTTTTATGACTATAGCTGGATTACAAGGAGCAATTTCGAGTTTTATAGGTCAAAATTATGGAGCAGGTCTAGAAAATAGAATAAAAATGGGATATAAAAAAGCAATGCATCTTTGTACAGGAATTGGAGTTGTAACAACTGGAGTATTTGTATTTTTCCCAGAATATCTAGTTAGAATATTTGTAGAAAAACCAGAAACTGTTGAGATAGCAATAAATTATATGAGAATAATTGGATTATCTCAACTATTTATGTGTTATGAAATTGTAACAAATGGTGCTTTTAGTGGGGTGGGAAAACCTAAAGTTCCATCGATAATAAGTATAATATTTACATCTTTAAGAATACCAGCTGCTCTAATTTTATCAAAAGAAGAGTATTTTGGATTAAATGGAGTTTGGATAAGTATATCATTGTCAAGTGTAGTAAAGGGAGTTTTATCACCATTGATTTTTAAAAAATACTTAAATGAGGGAGTTGATAAAAAATGAATACAATAGAAAAAATTATAAAAGAAAATAGTTTAGGTTTAGATATAAAAAAAGGAAGATTTGGTATTGAAAAAGAGAGTTTAAGAGTGAATGAAAATGGAGAGTTAGCACTAACTAATCATCCTAAATTTTTTGGAGATAAAATAAAAAATCCATATATAACAGTAGATTTTTCTGAAAGCCAAATAGAGATGATTACTCCTACAGAGAGTAGTGTAGAAAAGGCCTATGATTTTTTAAGAAATATTCATGAGATAGTTGCAACAAATTTAAAAGATGAATATTTATGGTCTCAAAGTGTACCTCCGATATTACCATCTGAGGAGTTAATTCCACTGGGAAAGTTTCCTCAAAATAAAGAATTGGAGAAATATAGGGAAAAGTTAGCATTAAAATATGGTAGAAAAAAACAACTTTTATCAGGAATACATTTTAATTTTTCTTTTGACGATGAATTTTTAAAGGAGTTATATGAGTTATCTAAGGAGAAAACATCATTTAAAGAGTTTAAAAATAATATTTATTTAAAAATATCTAGAAATTATTTTAAATATGGTTGGATGATTATATATCTATTAGGTGCAAGCCCTGTTATTCATGAGACATACCTTCAAAAATGTATAGACAAAATGAAAAAATTTACAGAGGATACATACTACTTTGAAGATTTGGTTTCTTTTAGAAATGGTAGCTGTGGTTATAGAAATGAAAAAGATTTTTTTGTAAATTATGAAAGTGTAGATAAATATGTTGAAAGTTTAGAAAGATTAATAGAAAAAGAGAGTATTTCAAGTGCAAAAGAGTACTATAGTCCAATTAGGTTAAAAACAAAAAATCCTAAAGAGATATTGCTAGAGTTAAAAAACAGTGGAATTGAATATTTAGAGTTTAGATCAATAGATTTAAATCCTTTTTCAGAGATAGGTATAGAGAAAACAGATTTAGAGTTTTTACATCTATTTATACTTTTTCTATTTTTAAAAGATGACGAACCTTTTGAAGAAAAGGACTATTTTAGATATTTAAAAAATCAAGAGATTCTTGCTAATAAAGGTAATTCAGATGAATTTAGATTAATTTGTTGTGAGGATAAAAATGTTTCTCCAAAAGAGTATTCAATAGTTATTTTAGAGGAGATAGAAAGGCACTTAAAAGCTATAGGAGCCTTTACAAATAAGGATGAGAAAGTTTTACAGTATCAAAAAAATAAGGTTTTATCAAATAGATTATATTCAGATTTAGTCTTAAAAGAGGTGAAGCAAAAGGGATTTGTAAAGTTTCATATAGATAAAGCAAAAGAATTTTTAAATGAAATGAAAAAAACACCATATACTCTTAAAGGTTTTGAAGATCTAGAGTTATCTACCCAAATACTTCTAAAAGCAGCTATAAAAAATGGAGTTAAGTTTGAAATTTTAGATAGAGATGAGAATTTTATAGTTTTGGAAAAAGATAAGAAAGTGGAGTATGTGAAACAAGCTACTAAAACATCTTTAGATTCATATGTGACTATGCTTATTATGGAGAACAAGGTTGTAACAAAAAAAGTTTTGGAAAAAGAGAATATTATAGTTCCTCAAGGAAAAGATTATTTTAATATTGAAGAGGCTAAAAGTGATTATAGAAAATATGGAGCTGGAATAGTTATAAAACCTAAGTCTACAAATTTTGGACTTGGTATTACAATATTTAAAGAGGAGTTTTCAAAAGAGGATTATGAAAAAGCATTGGAAATAGCTTTTAAAGAGGATAATTCAATTCTTATAGAGAGATTTATAAAAGGAAAAGAGTATAGAATTTTTGTTATGGGGGATGAAGTAGTTGGTATTTTACATAGAGTTCCTGCTAATGTAAAAGGAGATGGAGAGAGAAGCATAAAAGAGCTTGTAGAAGAGAAAAATTTAGATCCATTAAGGGGTGTTGGATATAAAACTCCTTTAGAGAAGATAAGATTGGAAGACCCAGAAAAACTATTTTTAAAAGGACAGGGATTAACTATAGAGTATATTCCTAAAAAGGATGAAGTTGTATACCTAAGAGAAAATTCAAATATAAGTACAGGAGGGGATAGCTTAGATTATACTGATGATATTTTAGATGCTTATAAAAAGATTGCTATAAAAGCATCAAAGGCTGTGGGAGCTAAAATATGCGGGGTAGATATGATGATAGAGGATATAAAAAATCCGAATCCAATTGATAACTACGCTATAATAGAGTTAAATTTTAATCCAGCAATACACATCCACTGCTATCCATATAAAGGAAAAAATAGAAACCTAGGAGAAAAGATATTAAAAGCATTGGGATATATTGAAGAATAACTATTAGGAATTTTTATTGTTCAAGATAAAAAAACTCGAATGAATTATTTAAAACTAGGAAGTTCATCTGAAATCGCTGGATTTGCACCATATGCAACTAGATTTTCAGGTGGAGGATATATTCATGAAATACCAGTAGAGCTACCTAGAACAGAGATTATTGAATAATTTATAATTTAAATATGGGATAAGAAAGTTATTAAAGAAAAAGAGCTTTAAAGTTGACTAAACTCTAAAGCTCTTTTTTATAAATTTGATATCTTTAATTTCTATATATAATTTTACTAAATCTCTAAAGTGAACTATTACTCGCTTATATAGTGTTAATATTTTTAAATTTTCTAAACTTGTCTCTTTTTCTTGAAAAGCTACTATCTCTTTTTCTAAAAACGTTATATTTTCTAAAGTATCATCTAATCCATTATTTTTCTTATCCTCATAAGATTCTCTAATATCATTAAAGATAATATTTAAGATTTTATAAAAATTTGTAATCTCTTTTTTTTGATTCTCTTTTGATAAATTTTTCTTTATTTTTAGTAAATATTTAGCAATGGTTTTCAATTCAGATAAAATTTTAATATACCGATATATTTTAAAACTATCTATATTTTTTTCTAAAGTACCTGATTTTAAAATAAAGTATTCCGTAATCTCGTTATCTATTAGCACTATTTTTTTATAGCTTTCACTCTCTTCATTTTTTGAAAAAATATCTTCAATAATCTTCATAACTTTTATTATCTCTTTGTTAAAGATGTTTATCATTGTATTTGATGTTATCTCTAAAAATGTATTTAATTCTGTCTCTGAAATGGATACTTTATCAATCTTACCTTTATAAATATTAGAAAATACTCTTTCTATAGTTCCAAAAAAGGGTAGAAATATAATAGTATTTACTACATTAACAAAAGTATTTGCTACTGCAGTTTTTATTGCTACACCACTAGATGCTGTTAAAATTTCTACAATCTTTACATAGGCAGGAAATACTAGAATAAAAAATATAGCTAAAATAAACTTTACAAAAAAACAAAGCATAGCTGTTCTCTTAGCCTCATAACTGCTGTTTAAAGATGATATAATAGGAGTTATAGTTGTTCCTATGTTTGCTCCTAATATTAAAGCTAATATTGTTTCTAAATTTATTAATCCTTGAAGACCAAGTGTTAAAATAATTCCCACTGCTGCTGAGGAGGATTGAATTATAGCTGTTACAGCTGTTCCTATGGCAACAACTTTTATTATATTAAAATATGTGTCAGCTTTGAAAAGTGTAAAAAGAGCTATAAAGTTAGGATCATTTCTCAGTGGGTTTATAGAGCTACTCATATATTGAAGCCCTAAAAGTAGCAACCCAAATCCAAAGATAAACTTTCCTTTTGATTTCTCGACCTCTTTATTTGAGAAAAAATAAACTATACTACCCACAGCTATTAGAGGTATTGAAAAAGCTGTTATTTTAATGCTAAATATCCATCCTGTTGCTGTAGTTCCTATGTTCGTTCCTAAAATTAATCCTATTGAATCTCTTAAATTTAAAATTCCTGAATTTACCAAGTTAACAATTAAAACTGATACAACTGAAGAGGACTGAACTATACCTGTTACAATAGCTCCTGTAGCAATAGCCTTATATTTATTTTCAGTTAATCTTTTTAAATATTCTTTTATATTTTCTCCAAAAACTTTTTGACTTTCCTTTGACACTAATTCTAGTGCATATAAAAATATTCCTAAACTTCCTATGAAATCAATTAAAATAGCCCAAATCATACGCACCTCACATTTTTATTATAGTAAGTATCTAGTTAAAAGTTTTTCTTGATATAATTTTTCAAGTGAAAAAATAAAAATCCTTGTAAAAAGGCCTAAATAAAAAAAGATTATTATTTATTCTAAAGTAATAAATAAAATAAGTATAATTTTAAAACGTATGGCAGGGAGGAAAAATGAAAAAAGCGATGGTTATTTTTAAAAATACAAATGATTTAAACTATCTAATAGAAAGTTGTAAATTTTTAAAAGAAAATTATGGTTATGTTATAAAACCAGTATATATGGTAAATCCTGCAATTATTGATTTAAGTAAAGATAATTTAAAAGATATAGTTAATAAAGTTGAGGATAAATTTTTTAAAAATTTAAACATAAAATTAAGAGAGGAAAATTTAACAGATGAGTATATATCTTTAATAGATGAAAATAGTAATTCAGTAAAAGAGTTGTTGAAAACTACTGATATTATCCTAATCAGTGAAGAACCTGGATTAAATAACTTTATATTAGAAATTTTAAAGAAGCTATATAAACCAATGATTATTTTAAAGGGAAAGAAGTTAAGCTTTGATAATGTTGTATTAACAAGTGATAATGGAGTAAAAATAAATAAAAGTTTTCATGATTTTTATTTAAACTTTTATAAAGAGGATATAAAAAAAATAGATGTATTAACATGGAATTATACTGAATTAGATCACAGTTTAATTGAGCTAATAGAGAGTAAAAATATAAAAGTTGAACTTTATAAGTATTTTCCAAAAGAGAATAGTTTAAATGAATTTATTGAAAAAATAGATGAGGAAGATCTATTAATAATGGGAAATTTAAGTAAAAGATTTTTTCTAGAAAAAGTTATGAATAAATTAGGAGTACAAATTTTAGAGAGAGTAAAGACTAATATATTTATAAGTTAGGAGGCGTAACATGATAGGAATAGATGAGGCTAATATATTTTATTTACTACTTCAGCTTTCTATAATCTTTATATTAACAAATTTTGTAAACAGTTTTTTGAAAAAAAATAATCAGCCAACTATAACAGGAGATCTATTAGTAGGTATTATTTTAGGTCCCACTATATTAGGGTCATTTTTTCCTAAAATATATAACTTTATATTTCCCCAAAATCTTGTTCAAGTAGCTATGTTAGATACATTAGGATGGTTTGGGCTATTTTTAGTTCTTTTATCAACTGGAATAGAGGTAGATTTTTCAAGTATTTGGAAACAAAGGAAAAATGCTTTAGTAATTTCAATTTTGGATATAATAATACCGATAGTATTTTCAATGGCTTTCATATATTTTTTACCAAGTAGGTATTTTGAATTTAGTGATAATAAGTTTATAACCTCATTTTTTATCTCAGTTATTATGACTATAAGTGCTCTGCCCATAGCTATTAGAGCTTTAAGAGAAGTTGGAATAATGAAAAGTGATTTGGGATTTTTAATAATATCAGCACTAACAATTAACGATATTATAGGTTGGATTGTATTTACTCTTTTACTTTCTCTTTTTTCAATGAAATTTTTTGATTGGGAGATAGCTGTAAAGATAACTCTTTATACAGGTGTATTTACAGTTTTAGCTTTAAATATAGGAAAAAAAGTTGTAAACTGGTTTTTTTCAAAAGTTGTAAATCAAGATAGTGATGGGGTTCAAGGAGTATTAGCTGTTTTAATATCAACTGGAGTTGTTTTTGGACTGATAACTTTAGAGATAGGGATTCATACACTTTTTGGTTTTTTTATAGCTGGAATTGTAGCTGGAGATTCACCAATTTTTACAAAAAGTGCTAGAAATACTGTACATAATTTTGTCTACTCTATATTTGCGTCTCTGTTCTTTGTAAATATAGGACTTAAGATTAATTTCTTTGAAAGTTTTAATCTGTTTTTAGCTCTTTTTATAACACTTGTAGGTGTTACAGGAAGATATTTAGGAGCATGGATTGGTTCAACTTTATCGAAGAATATAAAGTATAGAAATATAATCTCAATAGCTCATACTCCTGGAGGAGAGATGCATATAGTTGTAAGTTTGATAGCTTTAAGCTTTGGATTATTAAATAAAGAACTTTTTGTAGCCATAGTTTTTGCAGCAATTTTATCATCTATAATTAATGGTCCTTGGTTAGCAATTGCATCTAAGCGTTTTAATTATTTAGAGAGTTTCGAAGTATTAGTGTATCCAGGTATAAAGTTAGAAGCTCAATATAAAGAGCAAGCAATTAGTAAACTCTTAGATTTATTGAAATTAGAATATAGAGAAGCTAATATTTTAGAAAATGTTTTGGACAGAGAGGATATTGTTTGTTCTGGATTACAGAATAGTATAGCTATTCCCAAAGGAAATATAGAGGATGAAACTAAAACTAAAATAATATATGCACGTTTGGAAAATCCTATAAACTGGAACTCATTAGATGGGAAATTAACTAAAAATATATTTTTAATATTAACTTCAAGAGAGGAACAGGAAAATCAAATTAAAGTTGTAAAAAAAATTACAAATTTTTCTAAAAAATGTGATGAAATAAAAGGGTTAGATGAGTTAGCTACAGAGAAAAACATTGAGGATTATATAACAAAAATATTGTCAGATTAAAAAAAGAGGTTATATAACCTCTTTTTCTTTGTTTAATATGCTTTCCATAATAACTGCACATGAAGCATCTCCTAAGATGTTAGTAGAAGTTCTCATCATATCCATTATTCTGTCAATTCCAAATACTAGTGGAAGAGCTATAACAGGAACACCAGCAGCAGCTAAAACAGCAACAACAAGCAGTGATGGACCAGGAACACCAGCAGTTCCAACAGCTCCAAGAACAGATGTAAGAACTATTGCTACATATTCACTTGGCCCAAGATCTACTCCAAACATCTGAGCAAAGAACATTGTTACAAGTCCATAAAGCATAGCATTTCCATTCATATTAACAGTAGCTCCCAAAGGTAATATAAATGAAGCAGTTGAGTTTTTTACTCCAAGTTTTTTACAACACTCAGTATTAACTGGCAGTGTGGCCATAGATGAAGCAGTTGAAAATGCTAAAATCTGTGCAGGAGCAGTTTTCTTAATAAATTTAATTGGTGATATTCCAGTAAACAGTTTAACAAACCCTGGTAACATAATAAAATGTATTAAACCAAGAGCTAAAGAGAATACTAAAAATAATTTTGTAACTAATAAAAGTATATTGATACCAAAAAGTGCAATAGAGTTAGCCATCAGTGCAAAAACACCAAGTGGAGCCAAAAGAAGAATCTTTTCAATCATTTTTATTAAAGTTTCATTAACTGTTTCTAAAAGATCTATAATTGGTTTTTGTTTTTCATCAGATACTTTAGATAAACATAGTCCAAAGAATAGTGAAAAGAAAATAATTTGTAAAATATTTCCTTCGATTAATGATTTAAAAGGATTATCAGGTATTATATTGATAATAGTTCCCCAAAAATCTAATCCAGAGTTCGCACCTGCATAGGCACCCTCTTTTGCTAGTAGTGATGCAGGAACTATAACTCCCACTCCAGGATTGAATATATATCCAGCTCCAATTCCAATAACAACAGCGATACACGATGTAAATAAATAGTATCCTAAAGTTAAAAGTCCAACTTTTCCAGCGGATTTTGTTTTACCTAAAGATATTGCTCCAAGAATGATGTTAAAAAATACTAGTGGAACTATAAGCATTGTAATTAATTTTAAAAATATATCTCCCAATGGTGCAAATATAGCTGCCTTATCCTGTAAAAGAATTCCAGCAATTATACCTAAAAACATAGAAATAATTATAGTTGTACTGTTACTAAGTTTCTTCATAAAATTTTTTCTCCTATTTGTAAAATTATATTGTTAATTTTATCACATTATAAATAAAAAGTAAAATTTTAATTTTAAAAATATTGAAAAAAGTTTTTCAAAAATAAGAATATATAAAAAGCAGTTAGTAAAAACTAACTGCTTTTTTAATTTGTATATTGTTCGTTAAACATTGTATAATAGAATCCTTTTTTATCCATGAGTTTTTTATGTGTACCTTGCTCCTCTATTTTTCCATCTTTTATAACTAAAATAAGATTAGCACTTTTTATAGTAGATAAACGATGTGCTATGACAAAGCTAGTTCTTCCATGAATCAAGTTTTCCATAGCTTTTTGAAGTCTCATCTCTGTTCTTGTATCTACCCCACTTGTAGCTTCATCTAAAATAAGAAATCGAGGATTTCTTAAAATAGCACGAGCTATAGTAATAAGTTGTTTTTGACCTTGGGATAAAGTTATATTATCTTCACTAATTTTTGTTTCATAACCTTGAGATAGTTTTATAATAAAATCATGAGCACAAGCTAGTTTTGCTGCATTTATAATCTCTGCCTCAGTAACATTTTCATTTCCATAAACTATGTTTTCTTTAATAGTGCCCGTGAAAATCCAAGTATCCTGAAGCACCATTCCGAAGAGTTTTCTCAGTTCACCTCTTGAATACCTTCTTATATCTATTCCATCAATTATAATTTTACCAGAATCAATATCGTAAAATCTCATTAAAAGATTAGTTATAGTAGTTTTTCCAGCTCCAGTAGGTCCAACTATTGCAATCATATTTCCAGGTTTAGCTTCAAAGGTAAATTTGTCAATAATCTTTTGTTCTTTTTGATATCCAAATGTTACATCTATAAATTGTATATCACCCTTTGCTTGCTCTAGAATTACTTTTTTATCTCCTGTTTCCTTTTCTTCATCTTGGTTGACTAAAGTGAAGAATCTTTCAGCACTAACAAGAACAGTTTGAATAATACTATAAACATCTGAGATATTAGCTATTGGTCGGTTAAACATTCTAGAATAGATTATAAAACTGGAAAGACCACCTAAGGTAATTTCATTATTTAAAATAAAAATAGATCCAATAAGTACTATAAGAGCATATCCTATATTTCCTATATAGTTTAAAGAGGGATAACTAAAACCTGTAAAAAAATATGCTTTAATAGCATTCTCCTTATATTTTTCATTGAGACTTTTAAAATTTTTAATAGCATTTTCTTCATAAGTAAAGGATTTAACTTCAGCTTCTCCCATGAGCATCTCCTCTACATATCCACTTAATTCTCCTAAGTATCTTTGCTGTTCTCTCATTTTTTCACGACTTTTAAGAGTTAATTTTCGTAGAAAACCTCCAGTTACAAAAACTAAGATTATCTGTACAAGTGTAAGTGTGGGACTTATATAAGTTATAATTCCTAAAGTTATAATAATAGTAAGAATGCTAACAACAACTTGAGTTCCAATTTGTGAAATAGAACTGCTTATATTATCAATATCATTAATCATTATGCTAATGATATTTCCATGAGAATTATTATCAAAAAACTTTAAAGAAAATTTATGAAGTTTTTCAAAGCTTTCTTTTCTCATACGCCAAACTATTTGTTGAGAGATTCTATTCATTGTTATATTTTGTATAAAAGTTAAAAAAGCTCCAAGAGTATATACTGTTCCGAGAAGTAAAGTTATTTTTCCTAGGGATATAATATCTGTGTGAGACATTTGAAGCTTAAGTATATTTATTCCTTTTCCAATGAGATATGGACCTATTAAAGTTAATCCATTTCCTAAGATGGCAATAAAGCTTAAAGTAATTAATTTTTTTCTATGTTCTAAAAGATACGGAAGTAGGTTTTTCAAAATTTTATTTTTTATTTTCATAAGACTCACCCTCTTTAGAACAGATTTCTTGAGATTGGCAAATCTCCTTATAAATTTCACAATATTTTAAAAGTTCTTTATGGGTACCGATGCCACATATTTTTCCATTATCTAAAACAATTATTTTATCAGAATTCTTAATAGAGGATATTCTTTGAGAGATTATTATAATTGTTTTATCTCTTTTTAAACTTAAAATCTCTTTTTTTAATTTGGCTTCTGTTATAAAATCTAGAGCACTAAAACTATCATCAAAAATTAAAATTTCACACTCTTTAATTAAAGTTCGAGCTATAGAGATTCTTTGTTTTTGTCCTCCTGAAAAATTCATTCCTCCTTTAGCAACTTTAGTTTTATATTTTTCAGGAAGATTATTAATAAATTCACTTCCTTGAGATTTTTCCACTATAGTTTCAATTTCATTTTGAGAAGCTATAGGTTTTCCCCATCTTACATTATCCTCAATACTTTGAGAGAAAAGGAAGGTTTTTTGCATAACAAGGCCTATTTTCTCTCTTAAAATTTTAAGATTATACTTTTTAACATCTATTCCATCAACTAAAACAGAACCCTTAGAAACATCATAAAATCGTGGAATCAAATTTATAAGAGTACTTTTACCAGAACCAACTCCACCTATTATAGAGACAATTTCACCTTTTTTTATTTTAAAGTTTAGATTTTCTAAAACCCAAGGAGAGGTTTTCTCATAGGAAAAATATACATCTTTAAATTCTATTGTAAAATTAGAATTTATATCTTTTGAAACTTCATTTTCTTCAGAAATTTCAGTAGATTCTTCTAAAACTTCGTTGATTCTTTCAGAAGAGACAACTGTTTTACTTAAAAGACTAAAAAGAAAAGATAGAGCATTGAGAGAGAAAAGAATCATACTCATATAGTTAACAAAAGCGACAACCTCTCCCACCTTTATTGAACCTAAGCTTATTTTTTGTCCACCAAACCAAAGAATGGCACAAACACCTAAGTTTAAAAGTAGAGCTATAAATGGACTTCTAGAGTCTATAAGATTTTGTGACTCTATATTTTTTTCAGCAAAGCTAGTGTTTCTATCTTCAAATTTTTTCTTTTCAACTCCTTCTCTAACAAGAGCTTTTATAACCCTAATTCCAACTAAATTTTCTCTTATTATTTGTGTAAGTTTATCAAGTCTTATTTGAAGCTCAGTATAAAGTGGAATAGATTTTTTCATATAAAAATATGTTAGATAGACAGTTGTAGGAACTATAATAAGAAGTATTGTAGAAAGGGAGGGATTGATTATAAATGACATAATAACAGCTCCTATACCTGTGACGAGTCCTTTAACAACCATTCTCATGCACATATAAGAGGTCATAACTATTTGGGTTACATCTTGAGTAACTCTAGTTATAAGAGAAGCTTGGGTGAAACGATTTAATTGATTGAAGTTAAAGCCTTGTATCTTTATAAAAATTTTTTCTCTTAAATCTTTTCCAAAACCTTGAGAAGCTTGAATAGAATAGTAGTTACAAATAATTGCACTAATATAACCTAAGGTGGCAACTACTATCATAAATAACCCTCTAGATATAACATAATTAATATCTTGTTTCATAACACCTTTATCGATAATATCAGCCATAATAAGAGGAAGAGTCAAATCGATTACAGATTCTGTAGATTTAAGAGTTAATGCAGAGATTACTTTTCCAAGGTAAGGTTTTAAAGTTTCAAATATCTGATTTTTCATATTATATAACCCCCTTAAAAATTTAGCGGGTACACCATAAGGAGTACCCGCTACTCAATCTACTTTACTAACTTAAATAAAAAATTCCTTTAGATTTATAAAATTATATTAACAAAAGATAAAATTCCAATAATCCAAAGAGTTTTAGAAATTTTATCATACTCTTTACAAACTACATTAATGATAATGTAAGAAATAAATCCAAAACTTAAACCAATGGCAATACTGTGAGTCATAGGCATAAGAATAATTGTCATAAAAGCTGGTATAGCCTCTTTCATATCCTTAAAGTTTAAATATGAAACTTTTCTAAACATAAAAATTCCAACAATAACTAAAGATGGAGCAACAGCAAATACAGGAACACTTTCAACTAAAGGTGAAACAAAAAGTGAAAGTAAAAATAATAAACCTGTAACAATTGAAGCTAAACCTGTTCTAGCTCCAGCTGTAATACCAGCAACAGACTCACCATAAGTAGTAACTGTACTTGTTCCAAGTAAAGAACCAATCATAGTTGAGATAACATCAGCATAAAGCATTCTTCCAAGACCTTTTTTTCTTTCCTCTTCATTTCTAAAAGGAATCTCTTTATAGCAAGATAAAAGAACACTTAAAGAGTCAAAAAGATCTATGAACATAAATGAGAATATAGCTCCAAGAAGAGATGGTCTTAAAACATTAATAATATTAAGTTTCATTGCAACAGGAGCTATGCTAGGTGGAGATGATAAAATCATACTAGGAAGAGAAACCTCCCCAAAGATTACTCCTAACAGTGAAACAATAGCTATACTAATAAGCATTCCACCTCTAACTTTTTTTAAATCAAATATAAACATTAAAAATAATCCCAAAATAGACAGTGCAACAGGTGTTGTAATCTTTCCAAAAGCTACAAGAGTACTAGCATTAGGAATAGCTACACCCATACTTTTTAAACCGATTAAAGATAAGAAAAGTCCAATTCCAACAGTAGAAGCTATACCCAAGCTTTTAGGAATAGCACTAATTATTTTTTCTCTTATTCCTCCAAAAGCTAAAACTAAATAGAAAACTCCAGATAGAAAAACAATACCAAGAGAGTCTTGCCAACTTAAGCCATTTCCCATAACAAGAGTAAAGGTAAAAAAGGCATTTAATCCCATACCCGGTGCAAGAGCGATAGGAACATTACCTAAAACTCCCCCTAAAATAGATCCAATAGCTGTAGCTAAACATGTAACAGTAACAAGTGCACCTTTATCCATACCAGTTAATGCAAGAATAGTTGGATTAACAAAAATAACATAAGAGATTGTTAAAAATGTTGTAAATCCACCTAAAATTTCTCTTTTTAAGCTACTATCTCTTTCACTTATTTGAAAATAACTATCTATTTTATCATAAGCTCTAGTTTTAACATTTTGATTTAATACTTTTTCCATTGTTTTGAATTCCTCCGATTTTTTTAGTAGTAGGCAATTTACGGCTGCCTGTAGAAACATTTGATCCCTATTATCAACTTTATACTAAACAATCTATTTCCAGAAAGTTCTATGTATCTTAACTATCTCCTCTTGTAAATCAACATCATTAATTGGACCGATAACTTCGATATTTTTTTGTCCTTTAGCTAAAACCTCTCTACACGGAACGTCAAAGGTAGGGTTTTTCTCATGGCTACCAGTAAGCTCAAGAAGTTGCTTTTCTGTTATTCCAAATACTACTCTTCCAACATTTCCCCAATAGATAGCTCCAGTACACATACAACAAGGCTCAGCAGTTGTGTAAAGAGTACAATCCCATAAAAACTCCTTAGAATAAAGTTTAGTAGCTTTCCTCATAACTGTTGTTTCAGCATGACCTGTACAATCTTTTTCAGTAATTTCGATATTTCCAGATTCTACGATAATATCTCCTTTAGAATCTACTAGAAGTGCTCCAAATGGATTATTTCCACTAGCAACTGCTTCATCTGCAATTTCAATACATCTTCTTAAGTAAAGTTTGTGATCCATAATAAAATTCCTCCTGATAAAAAATAATAAATAAAAAAAGGTAATCCTAGGATTACCTTTGCTAACGATACACTTCACCCTAGCAAGATGAGCTGTTATAAAACAACCTAATGAGTCTCTTGTGGGCGCCATGTTGCACTAAAGTACAACTTTATTCAATTTACACAGTAATAATATCCGAAAATTTTACATTTGTCAATTAAAATCTTGACTTACTTTAGAATATACTTTGAGATAACTATTTAAAGATAGCAGAAAAAATGAATTAAAAACAAAGGAAAGGTAAGAGATATTTTCTATATCTGTTTAAATAAATACTTAGGAGGTTTATTATGAAAGAAAAGAAAAAAGAACTTTATAATAGGGACTTAAGTTGGTTAGAGTTTAATAGTAGGGTAGTATATGAATCAAAATCTGGAAGAAATCCACTTTTAGAAAGAGCTATGTTTTTAGCAATAGCATCAACAAATTTAGATGAATTTTTCATGGTTAGAATACCTAAAAAAAGAGAAAAAAAAGAGAGAGAAAAAATTTATAATTCCATAAAAAAAATGGTGGATAATATTTATAATGAGTATAGTTTATATTTAAAGGATTTAAAAAAAGAAACAGATATTGAAATAAAAGAGTATTTAAATTTAAGTAAAAAAGAGAAAGAGTTAGCAGATGATTATTTTAATAGATTGATTCAGCCAATATTAGAAATAATTGAGATTGACCCATTTCATCCGATACCAAGAATAGCTTCTGGAAATTTAGTTTTATTAGGAATGATTGAAAAGAAAAAAACAAAAGAAAAAAAAGTTATTATGGTTGAATTAAGAGGAGAGTTTGAAAGAGTTATAAAACTCGAAGAGGATAAAAATCATTTTATTTTAATAGAGGAATTAATAAAAGGTAATTTAAGTTCTCAATTAGAAGATTTTGAAATAAAAGAGATTGGAATTTTTAGATTAACAAGAGATGAAGGTGTAGAGATTTTAGAGGATTCAAAAGTAAATGCAGATATAATAAAAGAAGTTGAAGATCAATTAGAGGAGAGGGAGTGGGGTGAAGTTATTAGAATTGAATATGATAGAAAATTATCTAAAGAGATGAAGGATTTTATTACAAAAAACTTTAGTCTTTTAACAACAGAGATATATGAAATATCAGGACCTATAAACTTAGATTTTCTATGGACAATAGAGGGATTAAAAGGGTATGAAAAATATAGATATGAATCATTAAATGAAAAATTTTTAAAGAAGATGAAGGGAGAAAATATATTTGAAACTTTAAAGAAAAAAGATAAATTGTTACTACATCCTTATGAGTCTTTTGAAGCAGTTACAGAGCTAATTGATACAGCAGCAGATGATCCAGATGTATTAGGTATAAAACAAACTTTATATAGAGTAAAACATCATGACTCGCCAATAATTGATGCACTAGAAAAAGCTTGTAAAAAAGGGAAACAAGTTACAGTATTAGTTGAAGCTAAGGCCAGATTTGATGAGGGAGATAATATAGAGTGGGCTAAAAAATTGGAAAGAGTGGGATGTCATGTAATTTATGGAATAAAAGATTTAAAAGTTCACGGAAAAACTCTTTTAATTTTAAGAAAAGAAAATGAAAAAATAAGAAGATATGTTCAGTTAGGAACTGGAAACTACTATAAAGCACCTTATGTTGATATCTCTTTATTTACAGCAGATGAAGGAATTGGTGAAGATATTTCCAATCTATTTTCTAATTTAATAAGTCCACAGGAAAGACAAAACTGGAAAGAGATTGGGGTGGGACCGCAAGAGTTAGAAGAGCGATTTAAAAAACTTGTAGATAGAGAGATAAGTAATGCTTTAAAAGGAAAAAAAGCAAGAATTATTGCTAAAATGAATGGATTAACAGATGAAAGTATGATAGATAAACTTTATGATGCTTCAAATGCAGGAGTAAAAATAGTTTTAATTGTTAGAGGAGCATGTTGTTTATTACCTGGAGTTAAAAATATGAGCGAAAATATAGAAGTTTATAGTATAGTTGGAAGATTTTTAGAGCATAACAGAGTTTATATTTTTGAAAATAATGGAGAGAAAGAATACTTTTTATCAAGTGCAGATTGGATGACTAGAAATTTAGAACGAAGAGTAGAGCTTATGTTTCCTGTAAAAAATAGTAAAAATAGACAACAACTAGATTTGTATTTTGAAAATATCCTAAAGGATAATATGAAGAGATGGAAAGAAAACGAAGATGGAACATACTCTGTGATAAAACCTAATAAGGATGAAAAAGAGTTCTCATATCAAAATTATTATTTAGATAATAAATTTTGAGAAAAGGAGGGCCGGGTATGAAGTATAAAAAAGCCATAATTTCAGCTTTTATTGCAGGAAGCGCTGGATTTGTTTTAGGTTATGATATGGGAATATCAGGAGGAACGATAACTAATGTAGCCACACATTTTAATCTTAATTCAGCATGGGAAGGATTTGCATTATCAGTTTTTATAGTAGGAGCAGTTTTAGGAAGTATTTTTACAAGAAAAATAAATGATGAGCTTGGAAGAAAAAGAGCTTTAATTATAGGAACTATTTTTATGTTAATAGGAGCAATAGGTGTATATTTATTTGGTGATAAATTTCAATTATTTCTACTATGTAGAGGTATAGCAGGAGCAGGTATGGGACTGTTATTTTCTTCAGAACCGTCCTATATCACAGAGATTTCTCCTCCTAGTATAAGAGGTGGATTGGGATCAATATTACAATTTACAACTGGATTAGGGATAATCTTAGGATACTTTGTAACTTTTAATATGTTAAAATATCAAAATATTATTCAAGATAACTTATGGATGTGGAAAACAATTTATGGAACAGAGATTGTTGTAGTTGCAATATACTTAATTTTTTTATTTTATATTGTTCATAGTCCAGTTTGGTATTTAATGAAGAACAGAGATGATGAAGCTAAAAAAATAATGCAAGATATTTGGCCAGATATTGATTGTGACAAATTTATAGAAACACATAGTAAGTACAATAGAAATGATGATGAAAGTAAAAATATAGAACACCAAATGGAAAAAAGTGGGAAATTAAAAAAACTTATATTTATATCATTTTTTATGGCAGCATTAACAGAGCTTTGTGGAATAAATCCATTGATTTATTACTCTTCAGATATTTTTAGAAAGATTATGCCAGAAGGACCTAATACAGCATTTTACCAAAGTATAATAAATGGTGTCTTTTTTACTATAGGATCTTTAGTATCAATGTTAACTGTAGATAAATTCGGAAGAAAGACTTTGTTATTTATAGGAACTTTCATCATGTCCGCATCATTATTTATAATAGGAGTACATATATATTTAAGCTCCTACTCAATGCTTCTTGTCTATTTAGTATACCTATTTATATTTTCATACAACTTTTCAGCTGGAGCAATTAGATTTTTATATATAGGAGAGTTATCACCAACTCCTTTAAGAGCATATAGTCTTGGATTTGCAGGAATTGTAAACTGGGCTAGTGATTTTTTAGTATCATGGACACTTCCAATTATAGCAAACAGTATTTTTTTAAATAGAATTTTTAAAGGGTCTTCAATATTTTTTATCTACTCAGTTTTTGGATTTATATTTTTTATTTTAGTATTTACAATACCAGAGACAAAAGGAAAATCATTGCATGAAATTTCAGAGTATTGGAGCTTAAAAGATGACTAGGAGGATGAATTTATGGATAAAATCTCAAATGATGATTTGTTGAAAAAATTGGAAACAGATGAGAAAAATGGATTGAATACTTCAGAAGCACAAAAAAGATTGTTAAGAGATGGAAAAAATGCATTAGAGGAGAAAAAAGTAACTCTTTTACAAAAATTAATGCCGTATTTTTGGGGACCTATTCCTTGGATGATAGAAGCTGCAATTGTACTTTCATTAATAACAATGGATATAAAGGATTTTATAATTATATTGTTATTATTACTACTAAATGCCTTTATTGGATGGAGACAAGATAAAAGCGCACAGGATGCCTTGGCAGCATTGAAGAATGATTTAGCATTAAAAGCTAATGTTTTAAGAGACTCTAAATGGCAAGAGATTCCAGCTTCAGACTTAGTTGTGGGTGACATTGTTGCAATTGCTTTAGGGAATGTAGTTCCTGCTGATGCTCAAATATTAAGTGGAGATTATTTAACAGTTGATCAATCGGCCCTAACAGGTGAAAGTTTACCAGTTACAAAAAATATACAGGACGTAGTATATTCAGGATCTATAGCTAAAGAGGGAAGTGTAATAGTCGTTGTAACTGCAACTGGTGTAAATACATATTTTGGTAAAACGGCAAAATTAGTGGCTGAGGCAGGAGCTAAGAGTCAGTTAACAGGTGAAATAACATCTGTAGGTAATTTTTTAATAATTGGAGCTGTAGTTCTTTCAATAATTTTAGTAACATTCCAATTGATTTTAATAAGACCTTTAGATCAAGTAACTATTTTAAGAATAGTAAAAACAGTATTGGTTTTAATGGTTGCAACTATCCCAGTGGCAATGCCAGCGGTTATATCTGTAACGATAGCTTTAGGAGCTTTACAACTATCAAAGATGAAAGCTATAGTTTCTAAGTTAAATTCTATAGAAGCCTTAGCAAGTGTAAATGTTCTTTGTAGTGATAAAACAGGAACATTAACTCAAAATAAATTAAGTGTAGCTGGAGTTTTTCCAGTTGAGGGAATAACGAGTGAACTCATGACAACATATGGAGTTTTAGCCTCTGATCCTAAAGGGGAGGATGTTATAGATTTAGCTATTAAAAATTTTCTAAAGTCTAAAGATTCTTTGTCTAGCTATAAAATAGATAAATTTATACCTTTTAATCCAGTTATAAAAAGGGTAGAAGCAGTAGTAGAAAAAGATGGGAAAACATTTCATATAGTAAAAGGAGCTCCACAAGTTATAGTTGAAATGTGCAAGTTAGTTGGGGATAATTTAAAAAATATTCAAGACAAAATAGATGAATTAGCATCTCATGGATTTAAATCTTTAGGACTTGCAATTGGTGATGGAGAAACATGGAGCTATATGGGAACATTCTCTTTGGCAGATCCTTTAAGAGTTGATAGTAAATCAACTGTTCAAGCTTTGAAAGCTGAGGGAATAGATGTAAAAATGATAACAGGAGATAGCCAAAATATTGCAAAGGAAGTTGCTAACCAGTTAGGAATAGGAGACAATATTTTATTGGCAACAGATGTTTTTGGAACAGATGATAAAAATATGACAATAACGTCAAAGATGCAAAAGCAAGTAGAGGAAGCTAGCGGATTTGCAGAGGTATTTCCACAGCATAAATATGAAATTGTAAAAGTTTTGCAGTCTAAAGGTCATATTTGTGCAATGACAGGTGATGGTGTTAATGATTCACCAGCACTTAAACAAGCTGATTGTGGAATTGCTGTTTCAGGAGCGACAGATGCAGCTAGAGCTGCAGCAGCACTAATTTTAACTAATCCAGGATTAAGTGTAATAGAGAACGCTGTAAATGAAGCTAAGAAAATATTTTCAAGAATGATGAGCTACATATATTATCGTATAGCAATGACAATTAATATTATGATATTTTCCGTTATTGTAACACTAATTGGAAAGTATCTAATTCATAGAGTTGTTCCAACAGATGGAGATTCTTTTTTTCCATTAACAGCAATAATGCTTGTATCTTTAGCTTTATTAGATGATATCCCAATAATGACAATAGCTTATGATAATGCAGAGATAAGTTCAGGTCCATCTATTTGGAATAAAAAGAGAGTTTTCACAGTTAGTTTTGTTTTAGGAATTATATCTGTTGTTCAAAGTATTGCTCTTGTTGTATGGGCTGATAAAGGGTGGAGTCAGATAACAAGTTTTAGTCAATTACAAACATTAGTATTTTTACAATTAGTTGTTGGGGGACATCTATTACTATTTATAACAAGACGTTCAGGGTGGTTTTTTACAAAGCCATTTCCTCAATGGAAATTATTTTCAGCAATAGTTTTAACCCAAATTTTTGTTGTATTTATGACATATTTTGGCTGGCTAGTTGAATCAATAACTATAAGAGATATTTTATATGTTTGGGGTTATAACATTTTATGGATGTTCCCATTATCTTTTATTTCAATAATTTTAAAAAAGATAAAGTAAAAAAAAGCAGCTCACTTTTATTGTGAGCCGCTTTTTTATTTTAATAACTATTTTTCAACATAAGTTCCTAAATAGTTTAGTATTTTCTTTTTAATTCTTTGAATAGTGTTGTCTATTTTCTTTGGAGTTTCATCTAATGTTTCAGCAATTTCAATATATGAATACTCTTTACATAAATAATAGAACACTTTTTTCTCTAAATCACTTAAATTTTCAACTAAGAAATTTTCTAAAAGTTTAACTAACTCTTTTCCTAAAACAATCTCTTCAGGATTATAGAAGTTTATAGATGGAGCGTTATACTTAGTAACTTCTTCAAATCCAACATACTCTTCTCCCATAACAGCAGAGTTTAAGTTTTGATATTTAGCAGAACTATGTGTTTTTACAGCTGTTATAATCTGTCTTCTAATACATAGATTTGCAAAAGTGTTAAAACATGCGTTTTTTGTTTCATCATAAGATTTAATCGCTTTCATAAGGCCGATATAACCTTCTTGTAGTAAATCGTCTGATTCTGCACCTTTTAAGAAAAATTTACGATTGTTTCTTAAGATTGAAGATTGATACTCGTGGAAAATCTTTTCAGTAGCTTCCTCGTCTCCTTGTTGTGCTAATTTAATGTCTCTAATTTCTATCATGGCTTTCGTCCCCCGACTTTCTTTGATATGTTTCTTACTCTGTAATGATATCAAAAAAGTAAAAGAAAATAAATATTCCAAATTTTTCTTTTTTTATTTATTTTTTGATATATAAACACATTTTTTGAAAATCGGAAAGCTAGTGTTTGCAAGGCGAACTAAATAACTACTATTTTGGTATTTATTGCAAAAGGAAAAAAATAGTAATTTCTTTGAAATTAAGAGATAATAAATAGGTCAGTTATACGACAGTAAAAAAATAATATTGTAAATATTCAAGGAAAATAAAGGTGTTGTAAAAAAAAGTTGACAATATCCTAAAGTGAACAATATCATAAATTTAATTGTTAAAATAATAACAATAAAGATGGAGAAGAGAAAGATATGTATGAAAAAACTATACAAGTAAGAAAAGAAAAGAAGTTAACTCAAAAAGAATTAGCAAAAATGTCAGGAGTTAGTATAAAAACTATAAATCGTTATGAAAATGGAATAAAAATAAGTTTTGATTCTGAGAAAAAAATATTAGAAGCTTTGGATATAGATTTTATAAATTATTGTAATATAAATAATGAACGAAATAAAATGTCTTTTGATAAACAAGCAGAGGAGTATGAAGAATCAAAGTATATAAATCAGAAAAATAGTGTTCTTCAACTTATAAATAAAGGATATCCATATAAAGAAAAAAGAGTTTTAGATTTAGGTGCAGGAACTGGATTTGTCTCAAGAGAGATTTCAAAGTTTGCAAAAGAAGTATATGCAGTAGACATAAGTGACTTGATGATAAAAAAAATAGAAATATTAAATCAAGAAAATAATCTAAAAAATGTGATTCCAGTTAAAGGAGATGCACATAATTTAAAATTTGAAGATAATTTTTTTGATACAGTTATAACTAGATTAACTTTTCATCATTTAAAAGATGTAAAAAAAGCTTTAAAAGAGATAAAAAGAGTTTTAAAGAATTTTGGTGAATTAATTATTGTGGATATTATTACTTCTGAAAAAGATGATGAAGCTGAGTTGCAAAATAGTTTCGATAAAATAAGAGATTTTTCACACAATAAATTTTTGAAGTTAAATGAATTGAAAAAAAGTATAAAAGAGGAGAATTTTTACAATGTAGAAATTGATATCTGGAAAGAAGAAAGAGTTTTTAAGGATTGGATAAAATTAGCAAAGTATAAAGATGAAGGAGAAGTACTTTTTAATTTAATGAAATATTTTGCAATAAATGGCCCAAAGTTGGGATTAGATTTAGAATATAAAGATTTAAAATTAACATTTAAACAAAAAATGGTTTTAATAAAAGTTATAAATATAAAATAAAACACACTTTATAAAAAATATCACGGGAGGAACAATGAAGTACAATTTAGAAAAAGCATTTAAATTTATTGAAGAGAACGAAAAAGAGATGCAGCAGGTATGGATAGACCTTTGTAAAGTAGAGAGTCCATCAATTGATACAGAAGGAGTAAATCAGGCTGTAGAGTTTTTAGGGGAAAAGCTAAATGGGTATGGGATGGAAACAAAGATTCATAAATTTAGTCAAGGTCCAAATAGTATAACAGCTTATTTTAATAATGGAAGTACTGAAAAAGAGATGGCAATTTTAGGGCATCTTGATACAGTACATAAAAAAGGGTTATTTGGAGAAGAGGTTGTTAAAGTAGATATAGAAAATGATATGATTTATGGACCAGGAGTTTTAGATTGTAAAGGAGGAGTAATAGTAGGAACTTTAGTTGCACGTGCTTTAAATTCTATAGGATATGACAAAATGATTAAGTTAGCTTTTTCAGGAGATGAAGAGGTAGGCCATAGATATACATTAGGAGAGGGGAAACAATTCTTTTTAGATGAGTTAAAAGGGTTTAAAGCATGTATTGATTGTGAAACAGGATTTGTTGACGGGAGAGTTGTTGTAGGAAGAAAAGGGACTACAAATTTCAAAATTGCTATAAGGGGAAAAGCAGCTCATTCAGGAAATGAACCGCAAAATGGAATTAGTGCAATAAAGGAAGCTGCATATAAGACAATCAATATAGAAAAAAATAATGACTTTAATTCAATACATTATAATGTGGGAGTGATAGAAGGTGGAACTAGCCAAAATACAATACCTGAATTTTGTACTTTAACTGTTAATGTTAGATTTAGAAAGTTAAGTGATTTAGAAAAAATTAAAAATTTTCTAACAGAAATAACAAATACATCTTTTGTTGAAGGAACAACTGCAGAAATAACTCAAATATCGTTATCTGATCCAATGGAACAAACAGAAAAAAATATAAAATTATTTGAAATATTAAAGAAAAATTCAGAAGAATTAGGATTTGGAACACCGTATTCTTGTTATTTAGGAGGAGGCTCAGATGCAGCTCATAGTGTTACATTAGGAATTCCAACTCTTTGTGGAATGGGAGTAAAAGGATATGAAAATCATACAATAAGAGAAAGAGCAGTATTAAGTTCTCTAGTTGAAAGAGCAAAACTAATTGTAAAAACTATATTAACATTACCAGAAAATTTTGAGGGGGAAAATTAAAATGTTAACAGCAGAGCAAAAAAAATCGATAACAGGATGGACATCACTTTTTATATTAATGGTTATGTTTTCAGGATTATTAAAAGACCATGAAACATTAAGAGCTTTTGACTTTAGCTATCTTTTAGGTAAGTTTGGAACAATAACAGATAAAGTTAACTTTACAGGAAAAGGTGGAGATGGGACAAGACAAGGATTTTTAGTGGCGTTAACACTAGCTCCTTCATTAATGTTATCATCTGGACTTATAACAGTAGCTCAAGAGTTAGGGGCATTAGATGCAGCATCTAAGTTTTTTAGTCCAATATTAAGACCGTTAATGGGAATTCCAGGAAGTGCTGGGTTGGCCTTTGTAAGTTCTTTTACTTCTTCAGATGTAGGAGCAATAATGACAAGAGAGTTATATGATGATAAATATATAACAGAGGAAGAAAGAGCAATATTTGTAGCTTACCAATATGCATCATCTGGAGTTGTAACAAATACAATATCAGCTGGAGGACCACTTTTAGGAATTTCATTACTTCCTTTAGGAGGAATTATTATGATTCAGTTTGTGATGAAAATAGTAGGAGCTAATTTAGTTAGATTAATTGTAAAAAGAAGCAGAAAAAATGTTGAATGTGTGGCATAATAGGGGGAAGAAAAGTGGAACAGGTAAAAAATAAGCAAAGTGTTGTAGAGATATTTATGAAAGGAGCCAAAAAAGGTCTGAATATAACTTTAGAGCAAATAGCTCCAGCAATGGTTTTAGCATATGCGTTAATTGTTTTTTTAAGAACAACAGGATTAATGGATGTTATAGCAAAAATTTTAACTCCAGTTATGGGAGTATTCGGTCTTCCGGGAGAAGCTGCATTGGTTATAATAGCAGCCTTCTTTGCTAAAGCTGCAGGAGCGGCAACAGGTTTGATGCTGTTTCAGGAGGGGGTATTAACTCAAGAACAAGCAACAATATTATATCCAGCAGTTATTTTAATGGGGACACTTGTTGGACATTATGCTAGAATAGTTATAATATCAGGTGTTTCAAAAAAGTATTATAAATTATTGTTAATGGTTCCTTTAGTAGATGCTGCATTGGCCATGTTTGTAACAAGAATAATACTGCAAATATCAAGATAAAATAAAAAAAGTATACTTATTATAAGTTGTATGAGATAACTCATACAACTTTTTTTGCTAAGTAGAAAAAGGAGAAAAAAATTGATAAGTAAGAGAGATAAAGAGTTTAGTTTAATAAAAATAGTTGAAAAATGGGGTAATAGATTGCCTCATCCTTTTGTCTTATTTGGAATTTTTATACTAATTATACTATTATTATCGAATGTTTTAAATAAAATTGGGTTTGGTGTAGATGACACGTTAATGTCTAATAAATATATATTAGTAGAAAACTTATTAAGTTTCAATCATCTAAGAGAGCTAATCGAAAAAATACCAGATATATACATAAGATTTCCTTCTTTAAAAATAGTTCTTTTAATGATGATGGCGATAGGATTGGTAGAAAAAGTAGGTTTTTTTAATGCTCTTATGAGAAAATATTTATTAGGAGTACCTAAAAGTTATTTAACAGCAGCTTTAATATTTACTGCAATTAATGCTAATGTTATGTCAGATGCAGGAACAATTTTTGCAATAACAATGGGTGGGATATTGTTTTCATCTGTTGGAAGAAGTCCAAAATTGGGGATAATAGTTGGATTTGCTGCAGCTAGTGGGGGATTTACAGCAAATATATTTGTAGCGGGAACAGATGCTTTACTTGCAGGAATAACTCAAGAAGCACTATTAACCATTGGAAAAGAAGAGGTTATAAATCCATTATGCAACTACTATTTTATGGTTGCTTCTACAGTAGTTTTAACGATAACTTTAACACTTTTTACAGAAAAATTTATTGTAAAATATGTAGATAGAGATGTAAGATTTGAAGATTTAGATAGTTTATCTAAATTTAAGTTAAATATAGATGAAGAAAGAGGATTGAAATATTCTTTTTATTCAATAATAATATTTTTTCTAATAATGATTTTTTTAACGGTTCCACAAAATAGCTTTTTTAGAAATCCTCAAGGATTGTTTTTACCAACATCTCCATTAATGACGTCAATAACAACAATAATATTTTTTCTATTTTCAATTATTGGGATAACATATGGTGTAGGAAAAGGTGCTATAAAAACGTCAAAGGATGTGGCGAAATTATTTCAAGAGGGAGTAATTCAAGCTGCTCCATTAATGGTAACTTTATTATCATCTTCTATTTTTATATATCTTTTAAATAAATCTAATATTTTTAAGGTGTTATCAATAAAAGGAGCGATGCAGTTAAAAGATTTAAATATGAATTCCTATTTGTTATTAATTATGGTAATTTTAATAACAACATTGATAAATCCAATAATGACTTCAGGATCAACTAAATGGGTTTTATTAGCACCAATGGTAGTTCCAATGTTTAGTATTTTAGGAATCTCACCAGCATATGCTCAATTAGCTTTTAGAATAGGAGATTCAGCAACTAATATAATCTCACCATTACAACCAGCATTACCAGTTGTACTTGGATTACTTTACCAATATCAAGAAAAGGATAAAATAGATGGAGAGGAAGGATCAGGATTTGGTAGTGTATTCTCACTGACATTACCATATTCAATAGTTATATTATTTTCATTGATAATTTTATTAACAATTTGGTATCACTTAGAACTTCCAATAGGACCTGGAATTTATTAAATTGTTGTATTTAAAAAATATGTTATAATATACTATACAAATTAAATGTAATAAAAGGTGAGAGATGGAAAAATACTTAGTAGAAAGTTTAAAAACGAGCTCTATTAATTTTGGAATAGAGTCAAAAAGTGAATATCAACATAAACTTTTATCAAATAAAGAGAAAAAGATAGTTACAGATATAAGAAAAGAACTTGAAAATTGTGATGAATTTATAATTTCAGTAGCTTTTATAACAGAGGGAGGGATTTCCTTAATATTAGAGCAGCTAAAGGAGTTAGAGAAAAGAGGAGTTAAAGGAAAAGTTTTAACAGGGGATTATCTAAACTTTACCCAACCAAAAGCTTTAAAAAAACTACTTTCATATAATAATATAGAAGTAAAACTTTTAAGCAATGAAAAGTTTCATGCTAAAGGATACTTTTTTAGAAAAAATGATATTTGGACACTAATTGTAGGAAGTAGTAACTTAACTCAAACAGCTTTAACTGTAAATTTTGAATGGAATTTAAAAGTGAGTTCTTTAGAAAAGGGAAAAATTGCCAATGAGATACTAGATGAGTTTAATAGAACTTTTAATACTCTACCTAAATTGACTTTAGATATGGTTAAAGAGTATGAAGAGATATACGAGTTAAATAGAAAGATGGTAAAACTTCAAAAAGAAAGAGCCATAAAAAATATAGAGATTAAACCTAACTTAATGCAAATAGAAGCTTTAAAAGCTTTTAAACTCTTAAGAGAAAACAAAAATAAAGGATTACTAATAAGTGCTACGGGAACAGGAAAAACATATTTAAGTGCTTTTGATGTAAAAGCAGCAAACCCTAAAAAAATTTTATTTTTAGCACATAGAAAAACAATACTTGAAAAATCTAAAAAAAGCTTTGAACTTATAATGAAAGATAAAAACATGTGTATATATGGTGAAGATATATTAATAGATAAAGATATAGTTTTCGCAATGGTTCAAACATTGAGTAAGGATAAACATTTAGAGTTATTTTCAAAAGAAGAGTTTGATTACATAGTTGTAGATGAAGTGCATCATAGTGGAGCTAAAAGTTACCAGAAAATCTTAAACTATTTTAAACCTAAATTTTTATTAGGTATGACTGCTACTCCAGAAAGAAGTGATGATTTTGATATATACGCTTTGTTTGATCACAATATAGCTTATGAGATTAGACTTCATGATGCTTTAAAAGAGGAGTTATTATCTCCCTTTCATTACTTTGGAATCTCAGATATATCTATAGATGGTAAAGAGATTGATGAAAAAACATCAGTAAAAAACTTAGTGATAGATGAAAGAGTAAATCATATAGTTGAAAAAAGTAGATATTATGGTTATAGTGGTGATAAACTTCATGGACTTATATTTGCATCAAAAGTTGAAGAGGCTATGGCTTTAGCAGAAAAATTAAATGAAAAGGGTATAAAGAGCAAAGCTTTAAGTGGAAAAAGTAGCGATTTAGAAAGAGAGAGCACAATAGAGAGCTTAGAAAAGGGAGAGCTTGAGTATATAGTAACTGTAGATATATTCAATGAAGGTGTAGATATACCATGTGTAAATCAAGTTATTTTTTTAAGACCAACTGAGTCTTCAATAGTATATATTCAACAGCTTGGTAGAGGTCTTAGAAAAAGTGAAAATAAAGAGTATGTGGTAATATTAGATTTTATAGGAAACTATGAGAAAAACTTTTTAATACCAACAGCTATATCACAAAACAATAGTTTTGATAGAGATTTTATGAAAAGATTTCTAATAAATGGAACAAATATGATTCCAGGGGAGAGTAGTATAACATTTGAGACTATTGTAAAAGAAAGAATTTTTGAAAATATAAATAAAACAAATTTTTCAACTAAAAAAAATATAGAGCATGATTTTAATCTTTTGGAAAAACAGTTGGGAAGAATACCTCTACTTAATGATTTTTTCCAAAGAGATATGATAGAGCCTAGTGTTATATTAAAGTTTAGAAAAGATTATGATGAGATTTTAAAGACATTGAGACCTAAACTATTTTTAGGAGAACTTTCAAAAGTTGAAAAAAATTATCTAACATTTTTATCAAGTATTTTTACTCCAAGTAAAAGAGTTCATGAGATGGTTATTTTAAAAACATTATTATTAAATAAAGATGTGTCTATAGAGGATATAGAAATTATTTTAAAAAGAGATTACTCTTTAGTAGAACAAAGAGAAAATATTGAAAATGCTATGAAGCATCTATCTAAAGATATTTTTACAAGCTTATCTACAATAAAGGAGTTTGAACCTATAATTGAATTAGAAAAAAAATATAGTTTAAAAAAGAGCTTTAAAAGTAGCTATGAAAAAAATAGTTATTTTAAAATGTTAATAGATGATCTTATTGATTATAATTTAAATTATGTTTTAAAAAATTATAAGCAAAGTACAAAAGAGACAATATTAAAATATAAAGAGTACACAAAGCAACAAGCTTTTTGGAATTTGAACTTAGATTTTAATAATGGTTATCAAGTAAGTGGTTATACAATATTTGAAGAGCAAAAAAAAGTAATAATATTTATAACTTTAGATGATTCCTTACCATTTGTAGCATATGATAATGTATTTTATGATCAGCAACGATTCACTTGGTTTTCTAAGAGCAATAGATGTATTAATAGAAATGGTGTTTTAACAGGAGAGGGAAAGATTGCAAACAACTGTTACACAATAGAGGTATTTTTAAAGAAAAAATCAGGAGAAAATTTCTTCTATTTAGGAGAGGTTGAAAAAGTCTTAAGTTTTAAAGAGAGTGTAGGAAAAAAAGGAGAACCTTTAGTAGAGTATGAACTAAAGTTAAAATATGAGATAGATTCAAATTTATTTAGCTATTTTAATTTATAAAATGAAATTGACAAATGAATTAAACTATACTAAAATGTGCATATATAAGAAAATGTAATTTTTCTTAATCTATGTACTTAAAAGGAGGACACAAAAATGTCAAGTTGTAATTCATGCCCATCTCAAGGGTCATGCTCAAAGGAATCTACAAGTTGTGGAATTGTTAATAATCCTGCAAATAAAATAAAAAAAGTAATAGGTGTTATGAGTGGAAAAGGTGGAGTAGGGAAGTCTACAGTTTCAACTTTATTAGTAAAACAGTTAGCTGATCAAGGATATAAAGTAGGTATTATGGATGCTGATATAACAGGACCAAGTATACCAAGATTATTAGGGTTAAGTGGAGAGAGAGCTGGAGGAAAAGGTAATGATATATATCCAGTGGTAACAAAAGATGGAATAAAAGTAATCTCTTTAAATTTCTTAGTTGAAAATGAAAACGATCCAGTATTATGGAGAGGACCAATAGTGGGAAGAGCTGTAAAACAGTTTTGGGAAGATGTTATCTGGGGAGAGCTTGATTATTTAGTAATAGATATGCCTCCAGGAACAGGAGATGTAGCTTTAACTGTTATGCAATCTATTCCATTAAATGGAATAGTGATGGTTTCAGTACCTCAAGATATGATATCTATGATTGTTGCAAAAGCTGTTAAAATGGCAAATCAAATGAATGTAGAGGTAGTTGGAGTAGTTGAAAATATGAGTTATGTAGTTTGCCCAGGTTGTGAAACTAAGATCAAGCTGTTCAATGGAGAGTCAACAGATAGCTTCTTAAAAGAGAACGGATTAGATTTATTAGGAGAACTACCTATGATATCAAGTATTTGTAATCTTTCAGTTGAGGGATATGATGCAAATAAAGAGGAGATAAACAAAATTTTTAGTCCAATTACTAAGAATGTATTAAATAAAATCTAAGTGAAAAAGAGTCTATTTAGACTCTTTTTTTTTACAAAAAAAGTACAAAATATGTTCTATGTAGAAGTTTTTGTGTTATAAATATTTAAATTTTTCATATATTTTTTTTATATTAACTGTGTTAAAATTTACACTAAGGAGGTGATTGTTTTGAATTCTACAAATGTAGGAATACTAAATTTATTATACCATGGGCGTTTTTCCCAAAATGACTTAGCTTTATACTTAGATGTAGACAGTAAAACTTTGGTTAAAAATATATCTCAATTAAATAGTAGTCTAAATGATTTAGGTTTAAATTTGATAGAAGTAAGAGATGGAAAACATCAATTAAATTTAGAAAAGGATCAATGGAGTTATATTTTAAATGCTAAAGAGTTTATGAGCTCAGAGGATATTATAGATTATTTATATATAAAATTTATTTTTAAAGGTTTTATAAATTTGGAATCAGAGAAAAATGAGTTTCAAATTTCAAGAAGTTCTATAAATAGATATTTTTTAGTAGTAAAAAATATGTTAGCAGAAAACAATAGTAGCTATAAATATGAAAATGCTAAAGGACTAAGATTAATTCACTTGTCTCTTCAAGATAAAAATCTATTTTGTAAAAAACTTATAAAACTATTTGTAAAATGTGATTTTATAATATCCCCATCAACAATTTATTACAATCTTTTTAAAGACTCTCAAGTTAATGAACTTTCAGAAAAACTTTATAAAATATTTACTTTTTCAGAAGTTTCAGCGACAAAGTTTATTGTAGCGTTTTCTTTGGCTTTAAAAATTTGTGTAGATACTTTTAATGGTTTTGAATTTGCTGATGATTATGATAAATTAGAGCAGTATGCTGAAATAAAAAAACTAGTAGAAAAAGAGTTGGAAAGTTATTCAAAAGACTATAAACAACAGATTTTCTCATTTTTATTAAATTTAAAAAATAAAGAGAACTTTTTTGAGCAGGGAATAATAGAGCGTGCGAAATTATTGATGAAAGAGTTAAAAAAACAGTTAAATATTGAAAATATTGAAAAAGGATTTAAAGAACTTTTATTGAAAAAGCTTTATATGTCTCTATTTAAATATGAAAACAACATTTTAAAGGTGTATTCTTCTAAACTTAATAATGATGATAAAAGATTGTTAAAAATACTTGATGAAACTTTATTGAAAACAGGGCTTAAGATATATTTTTATGATAAAGTTGTCATTTTGGGTATATTGAAAAAAATCATAATAGAGAAAAATAGAAAAGATATAGGTAATATTTTACTTCTTTTTAACGAGATAATACTACCTCATGATCTATATTTAAAAGAGAACTTACAAAAGCAGATACCGCATATAAATATAGATATTATGCCATCTTTCCATTTGAAATTTAACTATTTAAACTGTGTTAATCACTATGATTTAATATTAAGTGATGAGATAACTCAAGACTTAAATGTTGAAAAAATATCGTCGTTTAACTATCTGAAGGTTTTAGAAAAAATAGATAAAAAAGCGATAGAAAAAGGTTTAAATAACTTGGTTTAATATTTAGGTATAAGAAAAGAGGGTGAAGTTATGAATGTAACATCAATACACTTTAAAATCATGTATTGCTTAAGAAGAAATGTTTACTCAACAAGTGAGTTGGCGCAAATTTTAAATATTTCTGAATTTAAAGCTAAAAGATACTTAAAAGATTTAGAATGCTTATTTGAAGAGGAATCTATAGAAAACATTCATAATAAGATTAACAAAGTACCTAAAATAATAGAAAAATTAAGAAAAAAACAGAGTTTCACTCCAGAAGAGAGACAGATGTATGTAATTTTAAAGTTTTTAAAAGCAGATATAATAAATTTAAGTCAAATAAGTGAAGAGATTGGTGTAACAAGAAGAACTCTAACAAATGATTTAAATGAATTAAAGGAGATTTTAGAAAAATTTCATTTAGAGATTAAAAATCTAACTAGATATGGAATTATTTTAGAGGGTAAAGAGAGTGATAAAAGAAGTTTTTTTAATCTATATCTAATAAAAATATCTATAGAACAAAAATATTTGCCAAAGGCTTTTGATGGAATCTTTCAAAAGTTTCAGGAATTAAAAAAAGAGTATAATGTCTATAATATTGTAAAAGAGATGCTTACTTTTATGAATATTCAAGATAATACTTTTGCTTTTTTAAACTTAGAATTAAAATCATATATCTCTATACTAAGAAAAGAGTATCAAGATTTTAGTACTGATATAAAAATTGAAGAGGTTGAAGAGGATAGGAAGTTTAGAGAGTTTTTAAAAAAAACAAAACTTTATACAAACTTTGAGATTAATTTGATAATAGAAACTTCTAGAAAACAGTATAAAGGCAATTTAATGAATCTGTACCCAGAGAAAACTATAGAGGCTGAGAAATTAATTAGATTTATTGGTGAAAGTACGAAAACAGACATTAAAATTACAAAAGAACTTTTAGCAAGGATAATGTTAATAATTATAGTTAGAGATTATAAAATAGAGTTTAATATAAATGAGTTTTATATATTTAATAATGCTATAGGAAAAGCTTATCTAATTCCATATAAAAAGATATCAGAGCTTTTAAAAGAATACTTTGAAGAGATAGATAGTTTTGATTTGGCTAGTTTAGCTATGACTTTTTTAACAAATATCTATTTAGATAATCAAAATAAGATTGAAAAAGTTAAAGATATAGCTATAGTTTATAATTTCTTACATAGAGATATGATAATAGATTTATGTGAGGATATTGGGCTTAAAAGAGATGAACAAATGTATAAGTTAATTTCTACTTTTGATTTTGAAGAGTATTTAATGAAAAATAATCCTAAGGTAGTAATAGCTTTTGAAGATATAGATTTTTCTAAGTATAATATAGAGGATAGATTAGTTGAATTTAATTTTCCTATAACAAAATATGATAAATTAAAGTTAAAACCATTTTTAGAAAATATATAAGAGGCTGACCTTTATGGTCAGCCTCACTATATTTTTTGTATATATTGTAATTCATTTGATTTAGAATCTTTTAAGTTAAGATTTACCATAAGGTCTTTAATAAAAGTATCTCCTAAAACATATTTTAAAATAGAGTAGTAAGATACTAAAAAAGGTTTATAGTCATGAAGTTCAAATCCAATGGGATTTTCTCTTCTAAAGTATGGAGAAGTAGATTTTTCAATATCCATACATGGAAAATCTGAGTCGTTCATAGCTAAGTAGTTATTCTTTTTAGTTGGAACAAAAATATAAAGTGTATCCTCTTCTTGAATAATTTCTAATGGATATATAGAACACCATAAAGGTTTTGTATCAATAATCTCTTCTAAAGAGAAGTTTTTGTCAATACATATTTTGTGAATAGCACAAAGATGTCTATCAACATGAACACATGAGCAAGTACATCTATCAAAAGTTGTATTTACATGCTCTTCTGGAATAAGCATTCTGTCCTTTTTTATTGAGGAAACAATCTCACTTTCTATTAACCCTTCAGCCTTTAATATAGAAACAGCTTTGGTTAAATTGTCATACTCTTTTAAATTTTCTACTATAACTTTCCTAGATCTCTTATTAAACTCATATGGGAACTGTACACAGCAGTTAGTTAAACAATTGAAACAGTCAAAATTTGTTAAGTGAAGAAAACTTTCAACATCAACAATAGCTTTATACTCCTTGTTTTTTAAGAAAACAACAGTTTCAATAGTTTTTATACTTTGAAAATATTTATATGTTCTAATTTTATTCTTTTCAGAAATTATAAAATCTTTATGTAAAAAATAATTCATTAAACTCTCCTAGAATCGTGTTAAATTTTTTAAATACTATCTCAAATTATAGTATAAAAATATAAAAAAACCAAGATAAATATAAAAACATCTAGAAAAAATTTGACAAAATAAAAAGGATAAAGTATATAAAAGAATTGAAACTAATAACGAGGAGGGGTATTATGAAAAAAATCATATTAGGTTTATCAATGGCAACTTTAATATTAACGGGATGCTCTGGAGCTTCAACAAAAACTAGTGGAAACACAGATGTAGCTTGGAGATATATTAAAGATTTACCAGTTCCAAAAGGTTATGAGGTACAAAAAGGGGTAGCGGGACCTTTAGCTGGAAACATAGGTGACTATGTAGTTGTAGCTGGTGGAGCAAATTTCCCACATAAATCAGTTCTTGAGGGTGGACCAAAGGTAGTTTATTCAGATTTATATTTAATGAAAAAAGTAAAAAATGGTTTAGAGTTAGTTAAGCATACTCAACTACCAAAAGAGATTGGATATGGAACAGCAATATCTACAGATAAGGGAATCTACTATGTTGGAGGAACATATCAAAGTGGGATATCAAATGAAGTTTTATTTATAACTTTAAATGCTGATAAAACAGATGTTGTAGTTAAAACAATAGGAACGTTACCATTTAATTATCATAGTGGAGTAGCAGTATTACGTGGTGATGATATATATATTGTAAGTGGAAAGCAGGATGGAAAAGATAGTAAGAATTTTTATAAATATAATTTAACAACTGGGAAAACAACAGCTTTAAAAATGTTCCCGGGAACAGAAAGAAGTCAGCCAGTTGGACAAATTCTAAATAATGGTTCAGAGGATCTTTTATATGTATTTGGTGGAGGAACAGGTGTAGCATTTACAGATGGTTATGCATATAACTTTGCTAAAGATACATGGGTAAAAGTAAAAAATGTAGAGTTAAAAAATAAAGGGATATCTCTTTTAGGTGCTAACTCTGTAAAATTAAATAGTAATGAGATGTTAGTAATTGGTGGATTTAATAAGGATGTTTGGGATGATGCAAACCTTAAGTTAGGGTCATTAAAAGGTAAAGAGCTAGAAAAATACAGACATAACTATTTTACTATGGATCCACAAGATTTTAATTGGAATAAAGAGATGTTAGTATATGATGCAACTAATAACACTTGGAAATCAATAGGTCAAGTACCATTTATGGCTCCATGTGGAGAAGGTCTTGTAAAAATTGGAGAGACAATCTACTCAATAAATGGAGAGATAAAACCAGGTGTTAGAAGTGAAAGAATTTATCAAGGAACTATAATTAAAGACTAGTAAAAAGTATACAAAAGTTAAGAAAAATATAAAAAATAATCAAATAACGAACATAAGTTGAGCAGTTAAAAGTTCGACAAAATAAGGGATTTAATATATAATTCAATTACTGAACTTTTAATGCTCATCAATTTTCTCTCAAATTGATGAAAAAATTTTCTAATTTAGATAAGCAGGTACATTCCCAGTACCTGCTTATTTATTTTTTAATATTTATTAATAAAAAACAGGAAAAAAGAACCACAGTCAGTAGTAACTATTAAGAATTTAAATGGGAGGGGGAGATACTATGATTAGTTCATTATTTAAAAGCAAAAAGGTTGTTGAAGCTGAAAAAGATCAAAAGATTATGGAGAAAGAGATAAAAAGGTTATCTTTAGAGATTGTAAAAAAAGATGGTTTTTTAAAATGTAAAAATGATTTGTTTATCTCTAAGGAAAAAGCTGGTAAAAAAGTTTATGATTGGGAAAAAATGGGAGATGAACTAAAGAAGTATCATGAGGAGAACATAGCTCTGAAAAAAGAGTTGGAAAAAATAAATAAAATACTATCTATAGACTGTGTAGAAAATCACTACCTTATTAAAATAGAAAAATTTTTATCTGAAATTAGATTTTCAGAATCAGTAAATAATTTAAAGCTAAATGGAGTGCTTTATGTTCAGTGCTTAAATGACTATATAATAGAAAGTTTAGTTGAAGATGAGAAGTTAAGAAGTGAGATTTTAAAAAGATATAAAAACTTTCTAAATGGGATTATGAATTGGGAATTAAAAACTAATCTATTAAAAGGTGAGAAAATTACAAAAATTTACTCAAAGTATAGAAAGGTTATAAATATATTAAACGAAAAAACAATCTGTTATATGGATGAGTTAAACCATGATATTCTTGACAGATTAGTAGAATCTGGTTACTCTCAAGAGGAGATAAAAACTTTAAAAGATATATATGATGATTATGAGAAAAAGTATCTTGTAAAATAATAGAAAATAAAAAAATGGTAAAAGAAAATTTTACCATTTTTTATTTACTTTTTATTTTCATCTCTAATAATTCTACCATCCATAATCTCTATAACACGATCACACATATCAGAAATACGTGAGTCATGAGTTACAATAATAAAAGTTGTTTTAAATTTAAGATTTATTTCTCTAAGAAGTTTATAAATCTGTTTACTACTTTCAGAATCTAGATTTCCTGTGGGTTCATCTGCTAAAATAATATCAGAGTTATTCATAAGAGCACGGGCAATAGCCACCCTTTGCTGCTGACCCCCAGAGAGATTACTAGAGTTTCTATTTATAAAATCTTTTAGTCCAACATATTCAAGAAGTTCAAGGGCTCTCTCTTTATCCTTTTCAGTGTCATAACCATATTTTACCCAAGTGGGCATTAAAACATTTTCTAAAACAGTAAATTCAGGAAGTAGAAAGTGAAACTGAAATATAAAACCAATAGATCTATTTCTAAAGTTAGCCATTTCATTATTAGTAAAGTGTGAGATATTATCTCCTCTAAAAAGTATATCTCCAGAAGTGGGTTTATCAAGAGACCCTATTATATTTAATAGAGTACTTTTTCCACTACCACTTTGACCTATTATTGCAGTAAACTCACCTTCATAAAATGTTAAATTTATATTATTAAGAACTTTAGTAACTATTTTTTCACCATAAGATTTATCGATGTTTATAAGTTGTAAAACCTCTCTATTCATCTTTAATCACCTCTATAGGACTAAGTTTCATACATTTTCGTGCTGGAATAATACCTGAGATTATACCAGAGAGCGTTGAAATAAATATTATTAGCACAAGTTTTTCAGGTTGGACAATAATATTGAAGTTAGGCTGTGCTAAATTAACATAGAACTCTATTACACCTAAACCAAAAAAGAGACCTAAAATAGAACCTAAAAAACCGATTAAAGCTCCTTGAATAATAAAGAGATAACCAGTTGAGCGGTCTAAAGCTCCCATGGCTTTAAGAATACCAATCTCTTTCATCTTTTGTAAAACAGTGACTAAAAGTACACTAGCAATACTCATAGATGTAGCAAGTGTAACAACAACTTGAATTATAAAACTTGTACTACTTTGAGCTTTTAAAGCTTTTAAAATATTGTCAGCATCTCTAGTCCAAGGGACAACTTCAAGGTTTGGATACTGCTTTTGGATAATCTCTCCTAGATTGGGAGCATCAAAAACATCATCTATTTGAATATTTATATTTGTAACATTTCCTTTTTTATTAAAAATCCTTTGAGCTTTATTAAAGTCCATTATAACAAGAGAGGTATTTGAGCCTACATTTTCCAAATCAAAGATTCCAGAGATTCGAACGGTTTCTAACTTTCCATTGGGAAGAGTAAGTTGCATAACATCCCCAGCTTGAAGTTCATAGTTTTTAGCTAAACGAGTTCCAATTAAAATATTGTCAGAGTCAATTACTGGTGAACCAGATGTAACCCTTCCGATTATATTATAAAGTCTATCTCCAGAGTTTAAATCCATTCCCTTTATCATAAGTGAGGTAGTTTTTCCATCTCTAGTGTAAAGAGCATTTCCCTCAATAGTTGGAACAATAACTTTAATCTTTTCAAAAGTACTAAGGTAATCAATAATCCCTTGAAACTCTTCAATCTTATTTTTAGTCGTTGGAAAGTTCCCATAAACAATTGGGCTATCCTCTATAAGGAGAAGTTTATCTCTCATATTTCCATCATCAATATAGATATGTGGAGAATCTCCAAGAATTCTTTGTATAAGACTAGCCTGTAAAGAGGTTATAAGAGAAGCTATAAAAATCTGTATGGCAACTCCAAGGGCAATAGCGGAGATTATAAAAAGAGATTGCCCTTTATTGTGAGTCATAAAATTTATACTAACTCTAAATTCATATCTCACTTTTCATCACTCCTTAAGTTTATATTTATTTAAGATTCAAAAATTGGAGTTACTCGAATATTTTCAGTTATATTTTTAGGTGATAAAACAATATCATCATTTTCTAAACCACTTATAACAATAAATCCATCAATTACAGGAACTCCTTGAACTTCAACTAGTTTAGATTTACCATTTTTTAATAGATATACATAGGTTTTATTTTTTTTCTGTATAGTGTATACCCCTTGTAAAAGAACGGCATCTTTAAAGCTTTCCCCTTGAATTATTGTATTAACGGTACTATTAAAAAGAAATTCAGGTAGAGTTTTATCAATATCCCCTCTAATTTCAAGAGTGCCATTTGTTTCATCTACATTAATACCTATATAGTAGATGTTTCCAGAGGAAAATTTAGTTGTATCAGCATAGGGATATATTTTAATAGGTGAACCAAGGGTAACTTTATTTATATATTTTTCATCTAAGTTTATACTAACAACTTTTTCATCATTAGATGAAATTTGAAACATACTTGTATATGGAGCAACAGTTTGACCAACTTCAACATTTCTAACAGTTATAAAACCATCATAAGGAGCAGATATATAGTATTTTGAAAGGTTATTTTCTAAAGATTTTAAGTTACTTTCAGCTGAATTTGTATTTTCTAGTGCACTTTTATAAGAAGCACCCTCATTTTGAAAGGTATTAAAATTAATTTGAGCATCTTTTAGGGTTTTTTCAGAGTTAATAAACTCCTGTTTTTTTGAATCAAACTCCAATCGACTTATATATTTCTTTTGATAAAGTTTTTCATGGTCTAAAAACTCACGTTTACTAATATCATAGTTAATTTGAGCTGACTTTAATTGAGCCTTTGCATTTTCTAAAGATACACTACTAACTACTTCTAAATCATACTTAGATTTTTCATAAAGTGCCTTGGCTTTAGCTATATCAGCTTCAATCTCTTGAGTATTAAGTTTAGCTATAATACTTCCTTTTGTTACTGGTTGTCCTTCACGGATATATATTTTTTCAATAACTCCATTGATACCAGAGGTAAGAACGGAGAAGTTTTTAGCTTGTATAGTTCCAGTAACAAGTATTTTTTCAGTATAATCTTGTTTTTTTGCTTTTACAGCATCTATTTTAGTGCTTCTAAAGTAAAAGTATAGAAACACTAGTATTAAAATAGTTGAAACTGTGAGATACATAATCCATTTCTTTTTCACTTTATTCCTCCAATCTGTAGTTATTATTTAGTAAATACGGTGAACAATAACTCTTTCATTTTTTCCCAGAGGAAATATTAAAGTCAAATAACTATTTTGTTATAAAAACAGGAAAAAAGAACGGCAAGTAGTAAATGAGAGTAAAAGAAAAGCCAAGTAAATAAAGTATTAGTTCTAGAATAAAAAAACATGAGGTGAGAGCAGTGGAAAAGGAAAAAGTAATGGAAAAATTTAAAACAGTTGATGTGAAGTATGTAGGTATAGGTGTTCTTATTGCTATTTTATTATATTTTATAGTTGATTATATAGTTGCTAAGAGAGAGGATAAGATATATTATGGTGTTTTAGAGATGGATAAGATAAACGTTTCTTCTGAAATTCCTGGAAAGATAGAGGTTCTGTATGTTGATGATGGATATGTGGTAAAAAAGGGACAGGAACTTGTGGCAATAGATGATAAAGAGAACAGATTAAAGGTAGAGAATAGTGAGATAAACTTAAAGTCTTCAGAAAATCAATTACAAAAAACTTTAGATGGAACAAGAGAGGAGCAGATAGCTGCTCAAAGAGAGGTTGTTAAGCAGTTAGAAACTCAAGTAGATCAAGGAAGAAAAAACTTAGTTACTTTAACAAGTAGTTTTAAATTTGCAGTTTCAAATTTAGAAAATAAAAAGAAGATATATAGTGACACAAAAGATCTTTTTAATAAAAAATTTGAAAGTCAGTATAACCTAGATGTAGCTAGATTAAACTATGAAAATGCTCAAAACCAATTTATTACAGCTCAAAATAGTTTAGAAAATGGAAAAGAGGCTCTATTGGGGTATGAAGCACAGAAAAAGGCAGCAGATGAAAATTTAAGATATATGGTAAATGGTTTTTCTAAAAGAGATGTTGAATCAGATAAACTTAAAATTCAATCATCTGAAAAAGGATTGGAGTTAGCTAAGGTATATGCAGATAAAAATAAACTTGTATCACCAATTGACGGATTAGTTGAAAGTGTAAATTTAAAAATTGGAGAGGTTGTTAATCCAGGAATTGCAGTTGTGACAATGTTAGATATGAATAATCTTTGGACAAAGATATATGTTCCTGAGAAAATTCTACCTTTAATAAAGTTAAATCAAAAAGTTACAGTTAAAAGTGATTTTATAGATAAAGACTATGAGGGAGAGATAGTTTATATAGCTTCAGATTCAGAGTTTACACCAATGAATATAGTTACTAAAAAAGATAGAATGAAATTAGTTTATGAGATAAAAGTAAAAGTTTTAAATAATGATGGTGGATTAAAAAGTGGAATGCTTGTGGGGGTGGACTTAGGACTATGAATAAGGAAGAGGTAAATAAAGATGAATACTCTATAGAGATAAAGGGGTTAACTAAGAAGTTTGATAAATATGTAGCTGTTGATAATCTTTCATTTTCAATACCTAAGGGAGTTATATTTGGTTTTTTAGGACCAAATGGTAGTGGAAAATCAACAACTATTAGAATGATATGTGGTGTTTTAACTCCAACTTCTGGAGAGGGAAAAGTACTGGGATATGATTTAAAAAGCAATCCAGAAAAGATAAAATCTAAAATTGGGTATATGTCTCAAAAGTTTAGTCTTTATGAGGATTTAACAATAGAGGAGAATCTAACTTTTTATGGGGAGATATACTCTATTCCAAAGGAGCGTTTAAAGGATAGAATAGAAGAGATTATAGTTATGTTAAATTTAAATGAAAAAAGAAAAGTTTTATCTAAAAATCTTTCTGGTGGTTGGAAGCAAAGATTAGCACTAGGGTGTGCAATAATTCATAAACCTGAGTTACTTATATTAGATGAACCAACAGCTGGAGTTGACCCTGTGGCAAGAAGGGAGTTTTGGACAACTATAAAAGATTTGATAAAAGATGGAGATATAACAGTTTTAGCAACAACTCACTATATGGATGAGGCTTCTGTTTGTGATATAATCGGTTTTATTTTTGAGGGAAAACTAGTTACAATAGATACTCCTGCAAACTTATATAAAAAATATAATACAGATAATCTTGAAGATGTATTTATAATATATGTAAAAGAGCTTTCACACAAAGAGGTTATCTCATCCTTTGATCAATTGAAAAAAGATAGTGGGAAAAAGGAGGGGAAACTATGATTAATGTAAATAGGACTCTAACTATTGCCAAAAAAGAGATAATACATATTAAAAGAGATAGAGCTAGTCTTGTAATAGCCTTAATACTTCCCATTTTTTTACTATTACTATTTGGATTTGCAGTTAGCTCAGATGTGGATAATTTAAAACTATCAGTTTATGATGGAAGTAAAAGTATTGAAAGTAGAGAGCTTATTAGTAGTTTAAATAACTCAACGTATTTGAAAGTTTATGAGTATGTTGATACTCCAGATGCAGTTGAAAAAAGTTTAGATTATGGAAGAACAAAAATAGGTGTTATTATCCCAGACTATTTTACAACTAGGTTACGAAGAGGAGAGCCTACAGATGTGCAGTTTTTAATAGATGGTTCAGATCCATATATTGCTAAAACTGCGTCATCATATTCAGCTCTTATTGTAAATCATCACTCTCAAGAGCTACAAAAGAATGTGATAAAACCAAAGGAGAAAGGACAAGGCATAAAGCCATTTAATCTATTACTATATAATCCAACTTTAGAGAGTAGTAAGTTTAATATTCCAGGAATAATAGGGTTGATTTTACAAAATATAACAATAATGCTCACTGCCTTTTCCATTGTTAGAGAGAAGGAAAAGGGAACTATGGAGCAACTTATTATGACTCCAATAACTCCTTTAGAACTTGTAATTGGAAAGATAATTCCATATGTTTTTATAGCTTTTTTTGAACTAGATATGACTTTAATTCTTGGAAAAATAATATTTGGCGTGGATATAAAGGGAAGTTTAACGCTACTTATAACTTTAGGAACAATATTTTTAACATCATCTTTAGCAATAGGTATTTTTATCTCAACAGTATCAAATACCCAGCTTGAGGCTATGCATCTTTCACTAGCTTATCTTTTACCAAGCGTTATATTATCAGGTTTTGTGTTTCCAAGGGAAGCTATGCCAAAAATAATATATTTTATAAGTTGCTTTATTCCATTAACATATTTTAATGAGATATTGAGAGGGATAATTTTAAAAGGTGTTGGGTTTAAAGAACTTCTTCAACCAATAGCAGCTCTTATGGGTTTGATTATTGTAATAATTATAGTCTCAATAAAGAAGTTTAAAAAGACACTAGATTAATGGGAGGAAAAGCATAATGAAGTTAAAAATATTGATGATGTTTACAATGACAATCTCTCTTTTTGCTAAAGTTATAACAATAGATAAAGCTATAGATTTAGCTATAAAACAGGGAGAGGAGGTAAGTATATCTGCAAAAAGTTTGAATATATCTCAAAAGGAGTTAAACTCTGCATTTAAAACAGCACTGCCAAATCTTTTTTATGTAGGTGGTTATTTAAAAACAGATGGTGCATTTTTAGAGAACACACCTATACAAACAGCTAAAAGTGGATATGTTAATTTTATTGGTCTATCTCAACCTATATTTCAAGGGGGAGCTATAACAGCAAAGATAAAAAAAGCTAAAATAGAGGAGAGAAGGGCAGCATTAGCTCTTTTAAAAAATATAAGAGATACAAGATTAGAAGTGATATCTATATATACAGGGATACTTTCAGCTAAAAATAGTTTAGAGGCTTATAATATCTCAAAAGAGCAGTTAGATGAGGCTTTAAAATATGAGAAAGAGAAGGAGAAAGTTGGAAAAACAACAAAGGCTGATCTTTTAAAGGCTGAATATCAACTTTTAGATATGGAAGCATCTATTTTAGAGGTTCATAACCAGATAGAGATTGGACTTTTAACATTAAAACAAAAGCTAAATCTTTCAAACTCTGAGAGTATAGATGTGGAGAACTTCTATATAGATGGAAATATATTAAAAAATATAGATTATGACAGTGATTTAAATCAAGCTTTAACATCAGGGATAGCAGCAAATTTTGCTCAGTTAAATGTAAGTGAAGCTGATATTGAGAAGATGTTAGCAAGATCTGAGATGTTACCCCATGTAAAGGGGTTTGTAGGAAAGGAGTATGTCACTGAAGACCACAGAACTGAGAACTCTTGGGGTGGTGGAGTAATTGTAAATTGGAATATATTTCAGTTTGGAAAGGATTATGATAATTATGAAGCTGCACATATAGGTGTAGAAAAATCAAAATCTCAGGAGAGATTAGCCCAAAATGATATTAGAGTAAATGTGAGATCAGCATATTTAGATATGGTAAAGCTAACAAAATTAGAGCGAGTTTATTTTAAAGCTTTAGAGGAAGCAGAGGAGAATTATAATAGAGATAAAATTAAATTTCAAAAAGGGATGATATCTATTTTGGATTTTCTTATTTCTCAAGAAGTTTTGACAACATCAAGAGTAAAGTATGAAAATATAAGGCTAACTTTATATAACTCTTTAGAGAGATATAGATCGCTATTAATATAAAAAAACACAGGTTTTATCCTGTGTTTTTTTATTAAAATATTATTATTCACCAGTTGTTTTACAATAAACATCAAGTTTGTTGTATGGAATCTCAATTCCTTCTTGATCGAATCTCTTTTTAACAAGTTCTTGTAAATCAAAGAAAACATCCCAGTAGTTCTCTTTTTTAGTCCAAACTCTCATTGTGAAGTCTAAAGAGCTTGAGTTATGCTTACTAAGTCTTACAAAGATATCTTTATCTTTAAGAATTAGAGCATGGTTTTTAGCTATATCAGTTAATAGTTCTTTAACTTGATCAATAGATGTGTCATATG
>NZ_KI518180.1 GCF_000479045.1 Cetobacterium somerae ATCC BAA-474 | reverse complement strand
TGGAATTGCTCTTTCATTTTTTTATAAAAAATTATTTTTTATAATTAATAATTTATCTTTTTTTAACGTTTTTATACTTCTTTCTGTCTAATACAAGGTATATTATTGTAATCAATTCTATCAAACATAGAAGAGAAACAATTCCAAAAGCTAATTTATAGATATTTTTAGCTGAAGTTTTCTCTGTTTCAAGAAGTTTTATATTAATTTCTTGTAAATTGTTAGTTAAGTTTCCAGAAGAAGTAGTTTCACTTTTATTTACTGAATTATTATTTTCCATATTTTTTTGTATAGGTCTATTATTAGATGAGTTATCTATTTGAAGTTTTTCTCCTGTAACTTTTATTTCTTGTGATGGAATTATTAAATTTTCATATTTTTCTGTTTTAGTATTAAAATATGGAATAACTATTTCTGGAGTTTTTTCAATACCTCCATTTTTAGGAATAAATGCTACTTCAAATGTTTTTTCATTATAATAATTCTCACCTTTGATCTCTTCACTATAATTTTTAACACTTTGGAAAATATTAAAATTATTTTGGTTTTCAATAGGTAAATTTTCAAGTAAAGCTAGATTACCACTACCAGATAGAGTTAAATTTAAAGTGATAGCTTGTCCAACATTAACCTCTTTATTTTTCCAGTTCTCTTTATAAGTAAGAGTCCCTACAATATCTTTAAAATTTTTAGGTGTATCTACAGGTAGTGGTTTAATATCTATTTTTAAATTATCTCCACCAACTAAAGTTGTATTTTCGTAGAAAAAATCTCTTGTAGGTTCTCCAACTTTAACCTCACTTGTTACGATATTTTTTTCACCACTACTATTAGCTTGTAAGATTCCTTTAAATATGTTAAGCTCAATGGCTTGTTTTCCTTTATAATCTATTTGATTTTGTATATAACTATTGTTATTATATTTAGTGATATCTTTTACTGAAAAATCTTGGAAATTTGGTGCTTTAACTTGAGAAAAAGAACTAATGTTAACAGTACTTATAAAATTCTCTTGAAAAGGTATTTTTTCACCAAAATAATAACTTTTTTTAGGTATATCTACTTGTAAAGCAAATCTATCTTCCATAACTTTATCTAGTTGCTTATTCTCTCTTACATCTATTTGAAGAGCTTTTTCATTACCTTTTTCAGTGATAACTTTTAGTGTAAATTCACCATCTTTCTTTGGCTTTAATCTATAAACATCACTTTTAACTGATGTTGTTTTTCCATTGATTACATTATAACTGTTACTAGAACCTTTGGATAAAACATCAAAATTTTCCAAGCCATCTATTTTGTATCTTTCTTTATCTTCATTTACAAATGAAACTTCTAAATTAAAAACTTCATATTTTGAAGGAGATAAATTAGAAGAGTTTAATATTAATTCAGAAAAAGTTAATTTACAAAGCATTAACATTATTAAAAATAAATTAATTTTTTTCATTCTGCTCTCCTCTACCATCTATTTTCACTATTTTTATTTTCGCTTGTGTTTAAAACTCTCTCATTATTCTTAAAAGCTTGCTTTTCGTTTCCTTCAAGTCTTTGCATAATGCTTCTTAACTCCTCTTCTTTTTGCTTCATAGCTCTCTCCTCTGGAGTTAACTCTTTTTTCTCATTACTATTTTGTGAGTCACTTTTATTTTCTTGATTATCTTGCTGATTTTGTTGATTTTGCTGTTGCTTCTCATCATTCTTTTGATTTCCATCTTGCTTCTGATTATACTGTTGACTATCTTTTTCATCTTTATTATTTTGCTCATTTTTTTGCTGTTCATTTTGTTTATTATTATCTTGTGAATTGTTTTTGTTTTGTTGATCTTGTTGCTGGTTTTGCTGTTCATTTTCATTATTTTTTTGATCTTGATTTTCTTGTTTGTTATCCTGTTGTTGATTTTGTTTTTCTTCTTCAACTTTATTTTTAATAATTTCAAAATTCTTTTTTATATTTATATCCTCATTTGTATCCATAGCTAATTTATACTCTTCTAGAGCCTCTTTAGTTTTATTTTCTTTTACTAATGAGTTACCATTCATAAATTTTAAATATCCAGGTTCTTCAATTGCTTTATCTCTTTTTAATTTTAGAATCCCAAATATAATTAAAAATATTCCTAGAAGAAGAACTAATATTTTTCTAAACATATTCTCCCTCCTTCTCTTTTCTTCTTAAAAAATATCCAATAAGTATCAATAAAAGTCCTGCTCCCAATGGATATTGATAATACTGTTCATAAATATTTAATTTTTCATCTCTTTGAGAGGTTTTATCTAGTTTACCAATATCAGCAATTAACTTTTGATAATTGCCTGTATTCAAGTTATTTAAAGAATAATATTGTCCACCACTCTCTCTAGCTAACTCTTTTAAAAAATTATCATTCAATTTAGATACAACTATATTTCCACTGTTATCTTTTATAAATCCATTATCTATTGGAATTACACTTCCTTCATCAGTTCCAACTCCAAAGATAAAAGTCTTAATGTGATTATCTTTAACATACTTTAAAATTTCAGGATTTCTCTCTCCACCATCTGAAAAAATAATAACATTTTTATCTTTTGCATCTGTTTTTTCAAAAGAGTTATTTGCTAATTTTAAAGCTTCTAAAAGCTCTGTTCCACCACCTGAAATAAGCTTACTATCTATTGCATCAATATAATTTATTGCCATAAAATAATCATCAGTTAAAGGCATTTGAACATAAGCACTATCAGAAAATGGAATAATTCCAACTCTATCTCCCTTAAGATTATTTAAAATCTCTTTTAATTCTTTTTTACTTATTTCCAATCTATTTGGATAAGTATCTTCAGCTAACATAGACTTAGATATATCCATTAGAACATATAGGTCACTTCCTTGAATTGCTATTTTTTCCTCCTCTTTTAACTTTTGTGGTGAAAGTAGTGCTATAAATACTAAAATTCCACCTAAAGAAAGAAAAAGTGTTTTAACAATCATAATGATAGTATCCTTTTTCCAACCTATTCTCTCTAATATTTTCTCTCTTTTTCTTACTCCTAATATTAAAAATAAAACAGTTAAAATAGGGATAACTACAAATTTAATACTAGCTGTGTTTCCAAACTCCATAACTATCCCTCCTAAGGTATTCTTATATATTTAAAATATTCGAAAAATACACCTAATAAAAATAAAACTAAGGCAATTTTTAATAACTCTTCAAAATATTCTGTTATATCATAGATACTTCTACTGTCTATTTTACTTTTTTCTAAGTTATTTATTTCGTTAAAAATATTTTGAAACTCTTTAGAATCACTAGCTCTAAAATATTTTCCATTTGTTTTTTCTGCAATAAGATTTAAAAGATTTTCATCAAGTTCTTTATTTTCAATATATGAAGTTCCAAAGAACCCTGGAATTGCAATCTCTCTAGCTCCAATTCCAATTGTATAAACTTTTATTCCTAACTCTTTAGCTACTTCAGCTGCTCCTACAGGGCTCATTTCACCAGAGTTATTTTCACCATCTGTCATTAATATTATAACTTTAGATTTTGAATCAGAGTCTTTTAGTCTATTTAATGCTACTCCTAATCCCATACCAATAGCGGTTCTATTGTTACTTGTTATATCATCTGTTGTTATATTTGAAATCATATTTTTTAATACACTATGGTCAAATGTCAATGGGACCTTTGTATAAGCCTCTCCTCCAAACACAACTAAAGATAATCTGTCATTTGGTCTTTTATCAATGAACTCTTTTAATAACTCTTTAGATTTTTCTAATCTATTAGGATTAAAATCTCTAGCTTCCATAGATTTAGAAAGATCTAAGGCTATTGCTATATCTATTCCATCTTTTTTTACAACTTTTCCCTCTGTTGTAAGCTGAGGACGAGCCAAAGCTAGAATCATAAATACAGTAGATAAATACATAAAAACTCGTCCTAAAAGATGTTTTTTACTTCCTTTTGAATATTTTTTGATAATTTGTATCCCTGGAACCTTAATAGCACCTTGAGATCTTTTTCTAAAAAAAAGATAGGTAACTATAGGAATCAGTACTAATATATATGGCATCTTAAAGTTATACACTGTTCTTTTTCTCCTTTCTTAATCTCTCTACTATTTCAAAGGTTCTCTTTTTATATTCTAAATAATCACCATCTCTATTAGGGGCAAATTTTAAATAATCCATATTTTTAATAAAATCAATATCCTCTTCAGTTATAGGAGAGACAATATTGTATTCTCCTCCTAAGAAATTAGTTCCATACATATTATCTATATATCTACGTAATTCTAAACTAATCTTCTCTTTCCAATTGGATTCATTGACTTTAGACATCCCTTTTTTAAATATAATATATGGATCTTTAGCTCTATCCACTAAATGCATAAAAAATGCTGTTATAACAGCAATTATTCCTGCTATAGTTGCTAAAATTCCCATATGTGGATAATCAGTTTCTATATATGTATTATTAGGGTTTGAAAGAGCTTCGTAAATCTCTTTTTCAGAAGGTTCTATTGTTGAAACTACATCTATCTTCAGTTTTTTATCACCAATTTGGATTTCATTTTCACCGACTTTATATGTAGTAAATGTTACAATATAAGAACCATCTTTATCCTTTTCTAAAGATGATATCTTGTAATCTTCTAAAGCTTTTTCAATTTCACCTTTATCAATAACACCCTCTATTTTTAGAGTGATTTTATCACCTATATTATACTCTTTGCTAAAAGATAGTAGAGAAAGTAAAAGAAAAATACCAATAGCTATTTTTTTCATCGCACTCTCCCTCTATTAAAGAATTTTGAAATCTCTTTTACATAATCCTCTCCAACATATAAATTTATTCCATTGGAAATATTATTTATATTTATATTACTACTATTCTCTTTATAATTTTCAACAACTATTTGTTCTCCAGTTTCAGCATCTTCTAAAGTAAAAATAGCTCCAATTGGAAGTGATTCATATTTTTTATCACCAATTCTAACTGGTATAATTTCATGTCGTTGAGATAGTATTTTTAACTCTTTTTCATAGTTATCATCTAAAAAATCTGATATTAGGAAGATAACTGATCTTCTTTTAAAAACTTTTCCAAAGTATCTTAAAGCCATAGCAATATCTGTTTTATCCCCTTTGGGATTAATCGTCAATAAATTTTCAATTATAGATAATGTATGTTTTTTCCCTTTTTTTAATGGAATAACTCTCTCAATTTGATTAGAAAAAAATAGTGCTCCTACTCTATCACCGTTTTTATTAGCACTAAATGCTAAACTTCCAACTAATTCTGTTATAAGGTCTAATTTCTCTTTGAATCTATTAGACGCTGATATGTCAACTAATAAAAAGACAGAAAGTTCTCTCTCCTCTACAAACTCTTTTACATAAGCTTTTCTTTGTTTAGCAGTAACCTTCCAATCTATTTTTTTTACATCATCTCCTGGAGCATATCTCCTAATATCTGAGAACTCCATTCCATTTCCTTTTAAACAAGATTGATACTGTCCTGCAAAAATATTATCAGATAAAATAGTAGCTTTTATTTCGATATTTTTTATCTTTTTTAAAAGTTCCTTTTTACTCTCTAATTTATTATCCATAGCCTCTCCTTATGGTAAAATAACTGTTTTTAGTATATCATCTATTATATCTTCTACCTTTTTATCCTCTGCTTCAGCTTCATATGTTAAAATAAGTCTATGACGTAATACATCATAAATAACTTTCTTTATATCTTGTGGCATTACAAAATCTCTTCCATCTAAAAATGCAGCAGCTTTAGATGCTATAACCAAGCTTATACTAGCTCTAGGAGAAGCTCCACAAGCTATATAATCAGAGTGCTCTCTAGTCTTAAATACAATATCTAAAATATATTTTTTTAATTTTTGATCTATAACAACTTTCTTTATTGTTTCTTTGATTTCTTCTAAATCCTGTAGAGATACAATTGTATTTATAGGAATATCTGAAAACTCTTTTTCACCTGTTAGTAGATCAAGTATTTCCATCTCCTCTTCATATGTAGGATACTCTATTTTCACTTTCATTAAAAATCTATCTTGTTGAGCTTCTGGTAACGGGTATGTTCCATCTTGCTCTATAGGGTTTTGAGTTGCTAAAACTATAAATGGTTTATCTAATTTAAATGTCTCACTAGCTATTGTAACTTGTTTCTCTTGCATAGCTTCTAAAAGAGCAGATTGAACCTTCGCAGGAGCTCTGTTTATTTCATCAGCTAAAACTATATTAGCAAATATAGGCCCTTTTTTTACACTAAAATCTCCTGTCTTTTCATTATACATCTCTGTTCCTACAATATCACTAGGTAATAAATCTGGTGTAAATTGAATTCTTGAAAAACTTAATCCTAAAGTTTCCGCTATTGTGTTTACTGTCAGTGATTTTGCTAATCCAGGAAGACCTTCTAATAGAATATGGTTTCCTGTTAAGATTCCTATCAGAATTTTTTCGACCATGTCTTTTTGTCCAATTACCTTTTTAGAAATCTCGTTTTTTAAAGTATTAATTCTTTCCATACTTTCCTCCTAAATTTTATTTAACATTATAATTTATTATACGGCGTTTTTGTTAAAATCCCTAAATTTTTTGACGAAAAAAAAAGAGCAAAAGTTTTATACTTTTACTCTTCAAAATTAATTTTTTTATTGTAATACAGTTGCTTCTATTATATGCTTTGGTAGTGGCTTAGAAAAAAGGTATCCTTGAATAAAGTCAGCCTTCATATATTTTAATAAAACTAAGTCTTCTACTGTTTCAACTCCCTCTGCAACAACCTTTAAGTTTAAAGCATGGGCAGTATCAATACAAAGCTTAACTAAAGTTCTGTATTCTTCACTATCTTTCATACCCCAAATAAAACTTTTATCAATTTTAATATTAGAAAGAGGTATCTTTACAAGATAACTAAATGAAGAGTATCCAGTTCCAAAATCATCTAAAGATATTTTAATTCCAATATCTTTAAGTTCTTTTATTTTAAGAATATTTTCTCCGATATTTTGTAATAATACAGTTTCTGTGATTTCTATCCCAACATAACTAGGATTAACTTCTGTTTCAGTTATGATTTTTTTAATAGTTCTAACAAAATTATGCTTCATTATTTGAACTGCTGAGATATTAACAGAAACTATTACTTTTTTTTCTCTATTTTCATTTATTTTTTTAGCAAAAGAGAAAGCACTTTTTATTATAAACTTTCCAATTTCATCTATTAAAGTAGATTTTTCCATAATATTTATTATGTCTACTATAGGTACTTTTCTATATTTATCATTATTCCATCTAAGGAGTGCTTCTAATCCCACAAGTTCTTTACTGCATGTGTATTGAGGTTGATAGTGAAGTTCAAGTTCATCTTTATCTAAAGCGTTTCTTAAATCTTGTTCTATCTCCTCATTTAAACATCTTTTTTTATCTAAATCACGATTATAAAAAACATATTGATTTTTTCCTTGATCTTTGGCTTTATATAGTGCTAAATCCCCTTTAGTTAAAAAATTATCTATTGTTTCTTCACCAGTATTACCAGTAACAATTCCAATACTTGCAGATAATTTATTAAATTTCCGTTTTTTACCACTTAAAAGATTAAGGATTTTTTCTGCCATATCTGTGGCTAATTCCTTATTCAGTTTTCCTTCCCAAACAATTACAAACTCATCTCCACCAATTCTAGAAACGAATCCATCTCTACAAATCGTCTGTAAATCCTCTCCAAATTCAATTAGGATTTTATCACCATGCTGATGACCAAAACTATCGTTTAAAGATTTAAAGTTATCTAAATCCATAAACATAATTGTTACATCAGAATACTTTCTAACTAATTGACTTTCTACATAGTTGTATAGCCCTCTTCGATTAGCTAGTCCAGTTAATGAGTCTGTATAAGCCATTCTTTTTATTTTAGCTTCCTGACTCTTCATCTCTGTAACATCTCTCATTGTACAAACAATACCTATAACCTCACCAGATATATCAATAATTGGTGATTTGAAAACTTCAACTATTTTTTCTCCATTTTTTGTTTTTAATGTTCTCACTAAAGATATATTACTTTTATTGTGAATGACATCTTTATCTTCAATTTCAATACTTTCTTTATGCTCTTTGCCTAAAAAATCCTCTTCTTTTAATGAAATATAAGAAAATCTATTAACATCAGTTAACTTATAAAATGTTGAATTGTTTTGTATAATATCTCCGTTTCTATTTTTGGTAAATACAGCAAAAGGCATATTTTCCAATAGAATATCAAATTTTACATCTTTATTTTTTAAATCTGTTATATCTTTTGCAATCCCCATTGTTCCTAAAATATTATTTTTTCTATCTACAACAGGAACTTTGTAGATATTAAATTGTTTATAACCTTTTTTACCTGGAATTATTTCATCGAAAACTAGTTGCTTTCTCTCTGTCATAACCTTTAAGTCATATTGACGACAATTTTCCCCAATCATGCCATCCCATACGAACTGATCCCCTTTTCCTCTTATTGTTTCAAAGTCTTTTCCACAATGTTCTTTAAACTCGTTATTAACAATCATGTACTCACTATCTTTATTTTTAAACCAAGCCATATAAGGAATATTATCTAATAGAGTATAAAACTTTAATCTATTTTCTTCTGCTTCTTCTTTAATTAAAAGATTTTCTTTTAGTTGGTCTAAAACTAACCTAATCTCTTTTAAAGAATATGGTTTTAAAAGAAAGTTTCCTGCTCCTCTTTTTATATAGTCTGAGGGTCTCTCTTCTTTTAAAATATTGACTGATACAATTATTCTATCTGCTTTTTCTTTAAAGTATTCAAATACATAGTCATTATAGCTATCAAACACTATAAAGTCATAGATTTTAAAGTTAGATTTTAAATAGTCTAAGATATTTAAAAATTCAAAATCATAATCTTGCAGTAGATGTAATCCTAACTCTTCAAGGGATATTTTTGTACTTTCACTTTCATGTAAAATTAAAACCTTTGATTTTTTCATTTAACTTCCTTTACTCCTGATTTTTTTACGTTGTTACATATGTTTTTTAATATTTTAACATATTTTATAGTTATTGAAAATAATTAATATTGAAATTCCAATCTTTTGATACTATAATAATAAATATAAAAAGAGTTTAGGGGGAATGTATGTATAAGTTAATAGTTTCTGATTTAGATGGGACTTTAGTAGACAAAAACAAAAATGTTTCTGAATATACAAAAAAAATTGTAACTTTATTAAAGGAGAGAGGAATTGAATTTATAATAGCTACAGGTAGAAGTTATAAAGGAGCTAAACATATTTATGATACTTTGGAATTAAATGGCGAAATTGTCTGTAATAACGGAACTACTATTTATAATAATAAAGGGGAGTTAATTTTCCAAAGAACATTGGATTCTAACATAGTCAATGAAGTTTTTAAAAAATCTTTAGAAGAGGATTGCGTATTTTTCGCTACGTATGGAACTCAAGTATATATAGAAGAGGGAACAATTGATAAAGCCAATACTTTTTTATACAATCCACTTGAAGATCCTATTGAAATAAATTTAGAAAATATTAATCTATATACTTTTGAAAAGATAGTTTTAATGGATAGAGATGGTGAAAAATTAAAACACCTATCATCTTACTTTAACAAATACGATGAAGTGAACGCCTTTATATCTCAAGAGGATTATCTTGATATCGTTCACTTTGAAACATCTAAAGGAAAAGCTCTTGAAATGATAGCTAAATTAAAAAATATTAGTTTAAAGCATACAATTGCCTTTGGAGATGCTTTTAACGATTACGAAATGCTTAAAGTTGCTGGAAAAGGACTTGTTATGAAAAATGGTTTTGAAGACTTAAAAAAAGAGTTCGATACATTAGATTTAACAAATGATGAAAATGGAGTTGCAAAATATTTATCTACTTTATTTTCTTTAGAAAATATTTAATATATAAAAAGGGAGTTTTTAAAACTCCCTTTTCTTATTTTTATTTTAGAAGAAGTTATATCCTAATGTAAAGCTAATTTGCTCTAAATTATCATTCCCTCTTTTATCTCCATCTATTTTTGTAACAGAGTATAATATTTCACCTTGTAGTGCGAATATATCCATACCTACTCCAGCACCATAGAAATATTTTCCATCAGGATTTGAATTAGATACGCTATCACGAGTATATAAAACTTTTCCAACTTTTCCAACTAAGTATGGTTTTACTCCAACTGGGAATAGATTCATTTTAATTAGTCCATAAGCTGGTACTGTTTCAATATCTGTTCCTGAAGTTTTTCCATTATAAGCAATTCCCACTCCTACATCTGCTAAAAGTAAAGTTTGAGTAATTTCTAATCCTAATGTTGGCGCGTAGCTTTCAAAACTCTTATCCTCTTTGTTATAAGAACCAGCGTTTGTTATAGCTCCTAATCTTAAATGTGCATCCATTGAAAATGCTGCTGTACTTGCTGCTAAAAATAAAGCGATTAATCCTTTTTTCATGTTTTCTCCTTAAATATCTTTCTAGTATCGTATATATTGTATAATATTTTCTTAAGAAGCACTACATTTATTTTTACTTTTATTTATTTTTTTATTTTATTTAAAATTAGATTAATAACTTTTCTTAGCATAGATATTTTTATACCACTTCCTTCAAAAATTGGTTTATAGTGAGTAAATGTATCAAATGTATATTTACCATGATACTGTCCAAGTCCACTGTAACCTACTCCACCAAAAGGAACTCTTTTATCAATAATTTGCAGCATAGTACTATTTATACATACACCTCCTGCTTTTAACCCTTTTGTAGATAAATTACCTTTATCACTTCTAAAAATGTAAAGAGCTAATGGAGCAGGTTTTAATCTTAAATCCCAATAAACTTTTTCTAAACTTTCATATTCAACTAAAGGAAGAATTGGACCAAAGATTTCCTCTTGAGAAATAGGATCATCATCTTTAGGATTTAAAACTATTGTAAATGGAAATAATCCTTTATTTTTAGTGTCGTCATCTATTTTTCCATTTTGATAGATTATATTTTGATTATTTAACAAATTTTCTAATCTTTCAAAGTGCTCATCATTTATTATTTTTCCTTGAACATCTCCATTTTTTCTAATATACTCTCTAGTTAATTCTACAAATTGATCTTTCAATCCCGTTGGTAGATAAATATAATCAGGAGCTACACATGTTTGGCCTCTATTAAAAAATTTACCCCAAATTATTTTCTCTACAGCGTCTTGCAAACAATGTTCATCCTCTATTATAACAGGTGATTTTCCTCCTAGCTCTAGTGTCACTGGTGTTAATGTTTCAGCCGCTTTTAAATATACCTCTTTTCCAACTTTTGTACTACCAGTAAAAAATATATAATCAAACTTTGAATTTAAAAGCTCTTTTGTTGTTTCTCTATCTCCTAATACAACAGAAATATCTTCAACACCACTTTCTTCAATTATTTTTTTTATTATTTCACTTGAAAATTTAGAATTTTCAGATGGTTTTAAAACAACTTCATTTCCAGCAGCGATAGCACCTATCAAAGGAATAAAAGTTAAATTAAAAGGATAATTCCATGGAGAAATAATTAAAACTTTTCCGTAAGGCTCAGGTTGAATAATTGTTCCACAACCTATAAAATTAAAAAAGCTTTTAATTTTTTCAGGTTCACTCCATTTTTCTAAATTCTTTAAAAAATAGTCAAATTCAGATATAACTGGGTAATACTCTGATAACCTACTTTCTTCAAAATTTTTCCCTAAGTCTTTATATAAGGCATCTGTTACTAAATCTTTATTTCTTTCAAAAGATTTTTTTAATTTCTCTAACTTGTCTATATTTTTCATATACATACCCCCTTTCAAAAAATTCATTTTTGTCTTTATACAATATTATATATATTTTTCCTTTAAAAATTTTTTTGTTGATGATATGTAGATTTTCCTCTATAATAGAGTTATTTTTAAAATAAATAAAGGAGGAATTTATGAAATTTAAAGATTTTAAATATGAAAGACCTAATTATGATTTAATTAAAGAAACTTTAACAAATCTAATGGAAAACTTAAAAGCTTCAACTGATATTCAAGAACAAAAACACTTAATTCACGAAATTAATGCCATAAGAAACAATATATCATCTATGTCTAGTATTGCTAATATTAGACACACTATAAATACTGAGGATAAATTTTACGACGATGAGAATGAATACTGGGATGAGATTTCACCTTTTTATCAAGAGTTAGATACCAACTTTTATGAGATTATGGTAAATCATAGTAATAAAGATAAACTAGTATTAGAATATGGAGATCAACTTTTTAAATTGATGGAAAATAGTTTAAAAACATTCTCTTCAGATATTATTGAAGATTTACAAGAGGAAAATAAAGAAGTTTCTAAGTATGTAAAACTTTTGGCTTCTGCTAAGATATTATTTGATGGAAAAGAAAGAAATTTATCTGGGATGACTCCTTTTATTCTTTCTAAAAATAGAACTATAAGAAAAGCTGCTCAAGAAGCAAAATCAACTTTTTTTATTAATAACGAAAGTAAATTTGATGAAATATTTAATAACCTTGTAAAAATAAGAGTAAAAATAGCTGAAAAGTTAGGATTTAGTAATTTTATAGAGTTAGGATACTTAAGAATGAATAGAGTAGACTATAATGCTGAAATGGTAGATTCTTTTAGAAAGCAAGTTGTTGAAAGTATCGTTCCATTAGCTTCTGCTTTATATGAAAAACAAAAAACAAGATTAGGATTAGAAACTCTTAAGTATTATGATGAAAAATTTGAGTTTAATGATGGAAATCCAACTCCTAAAGGAGATTCAAATTGGATTATTGAGCAAGGAAAAAAGATGTATCATGAACTTTCATCTGAAACCGCTGAGTTTATTGATTTCATGATTGAAAATGATTTGATGGATTTAACAACTAAAAAAGGGAAAGCTGGAGGGGGATATTGTACTTTTATTCCAGATTATAAGTCACCTTTTATTTTTTCAAATTTTAATGGAACAAGTGGCGATATTGATGTTTTAACTCATGAAGCTGGACATGCTTTTCAAGTTTATAGATCAAGTTGGATTGAAATTCCAGAGTTATTATGGGCTACATATGAAAGTTCTGAAATACATTCGATGAGTATGGAGTTTTTCACTTGGAATTGGATGGAAAATTTCTTTAAAGAGGATACAAATAAATATAAATATTTGCATTTAAGTAGTGCTATTAAATTTATACCTTATGGAGTTTTAGTGGATCATTTCCAACATAAAGTTTATGAGAATCCTAATTTAACTCCAGCTGAAAGAAAATCTATCTGGAGAGAGCTCGAAAAAACTTATAAACCTCATTGTGATTACTCAGAAAATCCATTTTTAGAAAAAGGAACATGGTGGTTCCAACAAGCTCATATATTTGAAGTACCATTTTATTATATAGATTATACATTGGCTCAAATTTGTGCTTTACAATTTTGGCAAAAAATGAATAAAAATTATCAAGAAAGTTGGAAAGATTATTTAAATCTTTGTCATGAGGGTGGAACAAAATCATTCTTAAATTTATTGAAAGTTGCTAAATTAAAATCACCTTTTGAAGATAATTGTGTAGAGGATATAATGGAAGATGTTAAGAATTATTTAAATAAATTTCAATTTTAATATATTATAGGTCTAAAAGAAGTATTTTTATACTTCTTTTTTTATTTTCAAAAGGATTTTTTTACTTTCAACAGAATATGATAATGATACAACTAATTTTTAAGGGAGGGTCCTTATGGGAAAACTACTTTTTTTACTTTTTATTTTCAATTTTTCTTTATTCGCCAAAACTCTTGATGTTGGAGTTATTTTAGAAAACCATTCTCAATGTTCAGAGACTGCTTTAGAAATTCTTAAAGATGAATTAAATAAAAATTTTGCCGGTACAAATTTTTCTCCAAAAATTACAGAAAAGTTTTATCTGACAAACCACAATATTCAAGATGGTATAAACAAACTAAATAAAAATCCTAAAATTGATGGAGTTTTTATTTTAACTTGTGCGCCATTAGAAAATATATCTAATCTACAACAAAATAAGTTTTACTCAGTTCCTTTAGGTTTTGGAGACAAGGGTAAAAATATTCCAAAAAATTTAAATTATATCTATAGTAATCTTGATTTAAATGATTATTTAATGCCTTTTAAAGAATTAAACGGAGTTACAGAGGTTGATGTTCTTATCTCTAATATGAATTCTAGTAATTTAAATAAGCTTGCTCAGCACACTAATATTCCTGGTGTTAAAATTAACGTTCTTAGAGCTAGTAAAGAGAATTTAATTAATGCAATTGATAAAAAAGTTCCTTCTTTTCTTATTGATTTCAACGAAGAGTTAAAACCATATGCATATTCTGGGTTGAATTTGAATAAAGAATTTAGAAAAAGATTAAGAGCAGCTTCTTTAAACTATATGTTTTTTAAAACTAAAAAAGATATGAGTACAATTGTTGAAGTTAACGCTCCAATCAAAGATATATATTTAAACTCTGAAGTAGCAACAAAAATTGATATTTATCCTAATCTTATTTTCCTTCAAGATTTATCACAAGTTAATAATCCAGAAATGGCAAATCCTAAGCTGACACTTAAAAATGCTGTAAATAGAGCTCTTAACTCTAACTTAGATCTTCTTCAAGTTAGACAAAACATTATGACTAGCTATTATAATGTTAAAGTTACTAACTCTAAGCGTTTACCACAATTGTCAGCTAATGCTGATTATTCAGCTTTAGATGATAGATCACCTAATTTTAAACAAGGATATCCTACAAATAGTGTAGCTTCTTATTTACAACTTTCACAAGTTATATTTAGTGATCAAATCAATGCTAGTGTTTATATTGATAAGTTATCATTAGATTCTAATAGAAAAGCATTTGAGCAACAAAAATTAGCTACTATATATTATGTAGCTTCTACATATGTTAATATTCTTCAATTAAAAGCTCAATTAGCTATTCAAGCAAGTAACTACGATCTTTTAAGAGAAACTTTAAATGTTGCTAAAATTAATTACAATGTTGGTGCTGGTGGATTGCAAGATGTATATAGATTACAATCAAATGTGGCTGGAGCTCTTTCAGATATTTCTAGTGTTAAAGGAGAGATTCGTTCTCAAGAGATATATTTAAATAACCTTTTAAATTATCCAGAGGGAAATACGTATACTTATGAAACTCTTGATGAACTTGCTCCATACTTCTTATTAAGTGAAAATTTAGGTAAGAACTTTACATTTGGTTCTGAAAAATCTAAAAAAATAGAGAAATTTTTAGTAAGCGGTGCTCTAACAAACTCAAATTCATTAAAACAACTTGATAATACTATTAAAAGTAAAGAAAGAGAGCTTGTATCAAATGAAAGAGAACGTTATATTCCAACTGTTACTGCTTCTGGAAATTACTATAAAAATAATATGATTACACCTTGGGGTAAAAATTCAAATGGAGATTTCCCAGATGAGTATTGGCAAGCTGGAATTAATGTAAGTTTACCTCTTATTAGTGGTGGAGAGATTTACTATAATGGACAGGCTATAAAAAGTGAGTTAAAAGCACTTGAGTTTAATAAACTTTCTTCTCAAAATCAATTAGCTCAAGAAGTTTTACAAACATACACAAATCTTTTAACTAACTTTGTACAAAGTTATACAACAAAAATATCTTCAGATGTAGCTAAGAAAAATTTAGATATCGTAACTAACCTATATACAGAAGGAACAACTACGTTAACTGATTTTTTATCTGCTCAAAATAATACTTTGAGTCAAGAGTTAAATCATGTAATTGAAAATTTTAATCTAATTAACTCTACGCTAAAACTTGAATATCTTTACGGTAAGTCATCTCTTACTATGGAACCATCTGAAAGAAAAGTTTTACTGCTTAAACTTCAACAAGAGTTAGATAATTAGGAGGGATAAATTATGAAAAATAAATTTTTAGTGGTTACACTATTATTAGCATTATTAGCGTGTGGAAAAGAGAAATCGAGTTCTACCGAAGAGGTTAAATCAGTTGTTTATGAAAAAGTAGAAAAAAAAGAGTATAGCGTTAAGCGTGCTTACTCAGGTACAGTTAATACTGAAGCTCTTTCAAATTTAAGTTTTAGAGTTTCAGGAACTATAAATAATCGTATTGCCCAGTTGGGTGATACTGTTAAAACTGGACAAATTTTAGCTACTTTAGATCCTATAGAGTATCAATTAAATTATCAGCAAGCACTTTCTAATCTAGATAAAGGAAATGCAAATTTAGCTGAATCTACTGCAAACTTTAAAAGATCAGAAGCACTTTATCTAGAAAACAGTATCTCAAAAGCATCTTATGATAGTGCAACAGCTAATTATAAATCTGCAATATCTTCTGTTAAAGCTCTTGAAGATGCAGTTAATCTAGCTAAAGTTAATTTAAGTTATACTATGTTAACAGCTCCTAGCGATGGTACTATAGGACAGGTAAAAAGTGAGGTTAACCAAAATGTATCTTCTAGCACAGTAGTTTTTGTTCTAAATACTTTTGGTGAGCGTTATGTAGAGTTTAATGTTTCTCAATCTGTTGTTGGAGATTTAAAATTAGGAGAAGAGGTTCAGATTGAAATAACTTCTCTTAATAATTTAAGTATAAAAGGAACAATTACTAATATTGGAACACTTTCTGTTGGTTATGGTGGAACTTATCCTGTTAAAGCTAAAATTGTTGATCCTTTAGATACTGTAAAAGTTGGTATGACAGCAAAAGTTATCGTTACTACAGATAATACTAATAAAGTTATCGCAGTTCCTTTAACAGCTATTTTAACAGCTCCTAATGGAGAAAAATATGTTTATGTTGTTACAAATCTTGAAAATAATATTGGTATAGTTAAGAAACAACTTGTTACATTAGGAAATACTACAGAACAAGGTAGTGAAATTGTTAGTGGATTAACAGACGGCGATTATGTTGTTACAAAGGGAAGTAGTGTCCTTTTAGAAGATCAAAAGGTTTCACTTTTAAAAGGAGCTGAATAGCCATGAAATTAACCGAACTAGCAATTAAAAATAAAGTCACAACCTATTTTTTAATAGTTATTCTACTTATTGGAGGATACTTATCTTATGATAAATCCGAAAAAGCTCAAGACCCTGGATTTACAATAAAAGTAGCTCTAATTACAACTAACTGGCCAGGAGCCACAGCGAAACAAATGGCAGATTTAGTTAGTAAAAGAATCGCTGATCAAGTACAAAATATGGATTCTCTATGGTATGTAAACTCAACTAATACAGATGGACAATCAAATGTTTATGTTAATATTAAAGCTGAATACAAAGATATTCAGCCTGTTTGGACAGAACTTAGAAATAGAATTAATACATTCGTTGTTCCTAATCTTCCTCAAGGAGTTCAAGCTCCTCAGATAAATACATTTTACGGAGATATCTACGGAACTCTTCTTGCAATTGGTGGAGAAGGTTATACCTATGAGGAACTTTATGAAACTGCTTATCAATTAAAGGAAGTTTTATTATTCAATGTTCCTCAAATTGGGAGTATTGATATTTCAGGTATTCAAAAAGAAACTATATATATTGACATTGATAATAAACTTTTATCTCAAACGGGACTTACTTTAGAAAATATTATAAATACTTTAAATAGTTCAAATGTTATTATTAAAGGTGGAAATATTGTTATAGATCAAAATAGACTTAAAGTGACTCCTAGTGGTAACTTTAAAAATATTGAAGATATAAAAGATACTATCATAACAAGTCCAAATGGTGACTCTAGTATATATTTAAGTGAAGTTGCCAATATTTATAAAAGTTATCAAGATCCTTCAACATACTCTATAGATTTTAATGGTAACAAATCCCTTGTTCTTGGAATATCATTAGGTTCTGGAGAAGATGTTTTATTAATGGGAAAAGGTATTCAAGAGACTTTAAAAACTTATAAAAATTCTCTTCCAATAGGGCTTGAAATTGGAGAAATCTATTATCTTCCAGACTTAGTTCAAACAAATGTAACAGCTTTTATAGTTAACTTATTTCAAGCAGTTACAACAATTGTATTAGTAATGCTTGTTTTCTTAGGACTTAGATCTGGACTTATAGTTGCTGCACTAACTCCAACATCAATAGCATTTACTCTTATTGGATTATTTTGGTTTAACTATGGTATCAATCAGATTACTCTTGCTGGACTTATTATAGCTCTTGGTATGCTTGTTGATAATGCCGTTGTTATGTCTGAAAATATAACTGTTTTACTAGAAGAAGGAAAACCTAGAATGCAAGCATGTTTAGAATCATCTAGAACACTTGCTATTCCTTTATTTGTTAGTTCATTAACAACTATAATGGCCTTTTCTCCAATTATTTTAAATAAGCAAAACATGGGAGAGTATGTTGGACCTTTAACAATTGTTGTTATGTTAGCTCTTATGAGTTCTTGGTTAATTAACCAGACTTTTATTCCTTTATTATGTTATGACTTTATAAAATTAAAACCTGGTGAAAAACAAAATCTTAATAGTAAACCATATGTTTTATATAGAGAGATTTTAATCAAAGTTTTAAAAAATAAAAAAATTACAATTATTTTAACAGCTATATCTTTTGTTTTCGGAATTTGGTTACTTGGTCTTGCGCCAGCAAACTTTATGCCTGGTTCAACTGACCCTGTTATGTCAACATATATAACTCTACCAAAAGGAACTGATGTTAATCAAACAAGAGCGGTTGTTGAAGATTTAAATAAATTTATTGAAAAAAATTATAGTACTGGTCCCCAAGAACCTCTTCCTCCAGGACTTTGGGATTATTTAACAACTGGTGGAACTACAAAAACATATGATAAAGCTGGAGTTTTAAGCTGGGGATCATTTATCGGTGGAGGTGCTCCTAGATTCTCTACAGGATATTCACCACAAACACAGCTTCCTGAGTACGCTTACATCATGTATAATCTTACAGATTACAGATTAATTCCAAAACTAAGTCAAGAAATTAATGAGTATCTTTTAAATAAATACCCTGATATTGACGTTGTTTCTAAAGGATTAGGAAGTGGAGTTTCTCTTGCTAAAGATTTAGGATATGTTTTTGCTTCTCGTGATATAACTCTTTTAAAGAAAGTAGCTGAAGAGGTTAAAACAAAACTAACTTCTCTAGATGGTACTTACGCTGTATCAGATGATTGGGGAATTGAAGTTCCTAAAATATTTATTGAAGTAGATACTGAAAAAGCTCAAATGGCTGGCTTTACTAATGATACCATTGGGACTTATTTAGAGTATGTTCTTCAAGGTTATAATGCTAGTGTTTATAGAAACTTTGATGCTCCACCTCAAAGTACTATTATTCCAATAGTTTTAAGAGGTACTGACCAATACAAAAATGATTTAAACTCTATACAATCTATTGAACTTGTAAACTCAAAAGGGCAAGCTGTTCCTTTAAAACAAATTGCTAAAATATCTTTAGAATACTATGACAGCTTAGTTTCTACTAGAAATATGGCTTACTCTATAGAAATTGATGCTGCTATAAAAGATTCTACTACTCCTCTTGAAGTTAATAAAAAGTTTATGCCTTGGCTAAATGAAAAACTTAAAGAGTGGGGACCTGATGTTAAATATTATTCATCTGGTATTATGCAAACATCTGATGAAAACCAACAAGCTTTATTTGCTCAAGTTCCAATAGCAATTTTAGGAATGTTCTTCCTAGTTGTTGCACAATTTAACTCTATGAGAAAAGGTTTAACTATTATGCTTGTTATTCCTCTTTCTATATTAGGAGTTGCCATTGGACTACTATTAACTAATACTGACCTTGGGTTTATGGCAATGATTGGTATTATAGCACTTGCTGGAGTTGTTCTTAACCACGCTATTATACTAGTGGATAAAATGACCATCGAAAAGGATGATTTAGGTCGTAGTGATCAAGATGCTGTTGTCTTTGGATGTCAATCAAGACTTAGACCAATTTTTCTAACTGTTGCTACAACTTTAGTTGGATTACTACCATTATATTTCTTTGGTGGACCACTTTTCCAACCAGTAGCAGTTGTTCTTATATTTGGTCTTGTTACAGATACATTCTTAGCTCTTGGAGTTATTCCAGTTATTTATGCACTTTTCTATAAAATTGACTTTGCTAATTATGCATATGATGAAAGTCGTCTAATAGAAAATAAACCAACTGAAAATACTGAAAATAAAGATATTCAATCATAATGAAAATGCCTAGCTACTCAGCTAGGCATTTTTTACTTTACATTTTTTTATACACATATTGTGGTCTACCAATATTTCCATAAATTATATTTTCTTTTATATAATCTATTTTTTCTAAGTAATCTAAATATTTTTTTATAGTTACATTACTCATTTCTGTTAGTTCACAAATCTCTTTAATGTTAAACTCTTTTCCATTTAAACTATCAATTTTATTCATTATTCCATTAAGAGTTTTTTCATTTAAACCTTTAGGTAAAATTTCAAAGTTTTCCTTTTTAATAATATTTAATCTATCTAAATCCTCTTGTACTATTTTTTTCTCATTAAAGAGCTCATTTTTATCATGGAATTTTTTAATAGCACATTTAAATCTTTCAAAATCAAATGGTTTTATTAAGTAATCTAAACATCCTAAAGATAATGCTTTTTTTATATCCTCACTACCATTAGCAGATGTAATCATTATAATATCTACTGTATACCCCTCTCCTCTAACAGCTTGTAAAATTTCTAGACCACTTTCTCCTCCTAAAAAAATATCCATTAAAATTAAATCAACTTTAAATTTTTGTAAATATTCAAAAACTTCCTGTTTATTTATAGCATGTCCAACTATTTCCAATTGAGATATCTTTGAGATATATTCCATATTTATCATAGCCACCATTGGATCATCTTCAACTACTAAAACTTTCTTCAACTATTTCACCACCTTTACTTTAAAAAACTTCCACTTTTCATTTTGTTCAAATTCAATTGTTCCGTTGTATAATGATATTTTATTTTTTACGATACTTAATCCTACACCACGTAAATCTCCCTTTGTAGAAAATCCTCTTTCATATATTTTAGAAAAATATTCTTGGGGAATTTTTTCTCCATTGTCCCAAACTTCAAGTTCAATCTTTTTATTTGTTTCTATTATTTTTATCTTAATTATTTTTTCGATAATATGAGTTTCCTTAAATGAATCCATAGAGTTTTCTATTAAGTTACCTATTATTGTGCTTATATCTTCAATTATAGGACTTTTATTCTCAGTTGAAACTTGTGACTGAGAATCTATTATAAACTGTATTTTTCTCTCTTTACAAATTGCATCTTTTCCTAGTAACATCGCTTTTAAAAAGGAGTTTTTAATATTTGTAAATTTTTTAAAATCATATTCATTTAAATTCTGTATTTCAAGAATATATTTTTTTGCCATATCTATTTTTTCAAGATTTATAAGTCCTAAAATAACATGTAATCTATTTTTAAACTCATGAATGTTAGCTCTCATTCCATCAACTAACTGATCTATACCTGTAATCTCTCTAGCATATCTATTAACATCATCCTTTGTTTTTATAAGTAATATTGTTCCATAGTATTCAGATAAATTATATATTGGTAATATCTTTATATAATAGTACTCATCTTCTATAACTACCTCTATATTTCTAGCAGTATTTTCTTTTTTTTCTAAATAGATACTTACTTTTTCTAAAATTAATTTTGGAGATAACTTCCCATATTTTTTAGAAAAAACACTATTCACCTTAAGTATCTCATTCTTTGTATTTAAAGCTATTAAACCAGATTCTAAATTATCTATTATTAATCGTTCTTCAACATATAGTCTTCCAATCTCTTCTGGATCTAATCCAAATAGACTCTTTCTAACACCATTTGCAAAAGTTATTGCCAATATAAAAGCTAATCCAAAAGCTTCTATAAATAATAAGCACAACATGACAACTGTATTCTTTTTCATATCTGAGATTGCAGTATAGTATTTTCCTACCATTACAAACCCTATGACCTCTTTGCTATTAACATCATATATAGGCTCAAATCGTCTAAAAGTAATACCCATTGATCCCATCATTTTAGAAAAATATCCTTCTCCTTTTTTTATATCATCCCATTGAACAGGATTTACAAATTTTTGTCCTATTTGATTCTTGTCTAAATGAGAGTATTTTATCCCCTCTATATTTGCAACTACAATAATATCTATATCTCTAAATATATCTGTTAGTGAATCAACCTTTTTTTCAATTTCACCACCTTTATAACTTAACTGTAAATTTTTTCTTATTTCATTACTACTGCTAACAACTTTAGCTGCTTCTAAAAGATTTTTTGTTATGTTATTTTCATCATTTTTTATTTTTTCATTAAAAAATATTGCATATGAAAAAATAAGGGGTATTAAATTTATTATTAAAACCCAAACCATTATTTTATTTTTAAAATTTAATCTCTTCATAACTGTTATATTAACATATAAAAAAGAGTTAGTACAATTAATTATTATACAAATTTAGATAACTTTTTTGCCTATTTTTTTATCAATTTTAACTTTTTCCACTTAAAAAAGTTAAAAAACTATTTATAAAGTTTAAAAAATTGTAAATTCTTTTAAAAGGAACTATATTAGTTATTGAGTACATAATTGTTAAATTTTATTTTAGGAGGAATTTATGAATTTCAGTGAAATTATTTCAAGTATTTTGAAGAACAATAGTATTGTTGGTGCTATATCTTCATCTGTTTTAATCATTCTTTTTGGATTTTATCTTAGAAAAACTAATGTTTTAAAAGATGGTACATCTAAAACATTAAGTGACGTTATCCTATCTGCATCTTTACCAGCTTTAGCTTTTAACTCTTTTATGCAAGATATAAATAAAAATAGTTTAGAGCAAGGTATCAATCTTTTAATTTGGGGATTCGCTATATATATCTTATTGATATTTTTAACAAAAGTTTTATACATCCAATATAAAGGTGATAAAAAATCAGTTTTAGAAGTATTAACTATATTTGGATCTACTACTTTCTTTGGTATCCCAATTATTGCTGCTGTTTATGGAGAAGTTGGAGTTATGTATGCTTCTATTTTTAATATAGCATATAGAGTTTTCCTTTATTCATATGGATATATTAAAATGTCTGGTATTAAAGTAGATAGAAAAAATGTCTCTCAGATGTTTTTAAATCCAATTGTTTTAGCTACATTTTTAGGTATGTTCGTTTGGGTTTTCCAAAGCTCATTACCTCAAGTATCTATTGGTGATAAAAGCTATGCTTTCTTAAGAATTGATAAAACAGCATTCTGGCTATTTAAACCTATGACTTATCTAGCTGCTCTTTGTTCTCCATTAGCTTGGATTTCTATTGGTGCAAAATTAGCTGATATTTCTCTAAAAGAAGCTTTCTCTTCAAAAGATTCTTGGATTTACAGTTTTGTTAAAGTTTTAGGGGTTCCTGCTATAAATATAGTTGCTTTATATATTTTAAATGTTACAAATATTTTACCAATATCTTTTGTAGGATTAGCTACTGTTGTTATTATGATGGCAACACCTACAGCTACTGTTGCTGCAGCTTATGCTATAAAATTTGATAAAGAGTCACTTATGACATCAAATTGTTCTTTACTATCTACAGTATTTAGTGTAATATGTATGCCATTATGGATTGTAGTTTTAGAGGTTATTAAATCTTTACAGATATTTGGATAGATTAAACAAATTTATAGGAGGTTTATAATGAAATTAATATGTTTTGGTGTTAGAAAAGTAGAACGTGATTTTTTTATAAAATTAAATAAATTCGGATACGAATTAACTTTAGTAGAAGAACTATTAAATGATGAAAATATTCATCTAATAGAGGGACATAAAGCAGTTATGTTAAGAGCTAATTGTCCAGCAAATAGAAAAAACTTAGAGATAATTAAAGGGTATGGTGTTGAATACCTTCTAACTAGAACTGTTGGTTATAATCATATCGACTTAGATGCCGCTAGAGAGATGGGATTTAAAATGGCTAGAGTTCCTACTTATTCTCCAAATGCTATTGGTGAACTAGCAATTACTTTTGCTATGAACTTAGTTAGAAAAGGAACTTATATGATAAATAGAAGCAGAGAAAAAAACTTTACTGTAGATGAATTTATGTTTAGCAGAGAGATTAGAAACCTAACTGTAGGTATTGTTGGAACTGGAAAAATTGGACTAACAACTGCTAAGCTTTTTAAAGGACTTGGTTCTAAAGTTATTGCTTATGATATCTATGAAAATGAAAATGCTAAAGATATTTTAGAATATGTTTCAATGGATGATTTAATTAAAAATGCAGATATCATAAGTTTACACTGTCCATATATAAAAGGATCTAATGATAATTTAATCAATGATGATCTTATTAATAAAGCTAAAGATGATGTTATTATAATAAATACTGCTAGAGGAGAACTTCAGGATGTTGAAGCTATCATAAGAGGATTAGAAAGTGGTAAAATCGGTGGCTTTGCAACAGATGTATTCTCTAACGAAAAAGAGTTTTTCTTTAAAAATATGACTGGTAAAGAGATTGATAAAAATGTTGAAAAACTTTTAAATCTTTATCCTAAAGTATTAATAACTCCACATATTGGTTCATACACTGATGAAGCTTTAACAAATATGATTGAAATATCTTATGAAAATCTTGATGAGTTTATTCAAAAAGGAATTTGTGAAAATCAGTTATAATAATTTAATAGAAAAGCTATGAAGATTAAACTTCATAGCTTTTTTTAAAAGACACTATTTAATAGTTTTTCCATCTGCTTTCTTAATTCACTTCTCTCTCCATTCCAGTGATTAACCACAATGGCAAAAGCATATGTTCTTCCATTTTTTTCTACATATCCAGCATAAGATTGTATTCCACTCATACTTCCACTTTTAACTCTAACTTTTCCTTCTAAAGGTGTATTTCTTAAAAATAAAGCTACTGTTCCATCTTTTCCAGCAACAGGCAAAAGATTTTCTAATCCATCTTTAGAATGAGATAAAATTTCTACTAATAGTTTTGCTGAAATCGTATTTCCCCTAGATAAACCACTTCCATCTCTCATAGTTAAAGAGTGAACGTCAATTCCTTTTTCTTCCCAAAACTTTTCTATCTTGACACCTTTTGTTTTCTCTATTAATTGATATAGGTGTTCTGTATAATGATTATCACTTCTAGTTAATAAAACTTTAACTATTTCAGATATTGGTGGTGATTTTGTTACTGCTATAACTTGAGGATTTCTAGGTCTTTGTGATGTTAATCTAGCTGTTTTGATATTTCCATTTACTTTTATGTTTTCTCTTTTTAAATAATATGAAAAATATTGTCCTAAAAATAACCCTGGGTCAGGAATATCGCTTTGAATTGTTAATCCATTTTTATTTTGTGGAACTACTCCAAAAATTCTTCTTTTATTTTCTAAAGGTATACCTCTTACGTATATATCCTTTTTCCCACCTGGCATTACTACACTTTGATTATCAAATGTTAATCCTTGAATCTCTGGTTTAGTTTTTATCACTTCAGGCTTTTTACCAGAGATACCTGTATTTAAATAAAGAGTATATATATTATCAAATACACTTATTCCATAAGTCCCTTGACCATAATTTGTGCCCATATCTTCCCAAAGCCATTTTCCAGGAATTCCTTCATATCCAAATAAATCATCTAACACAATTATATTTCCATTAATAGACTTAATTCCTGCTTTTTTAACTGCATCAGTCCAATTTTTTAAAAATTCCTCTCTATTTATAGATATCCCATCTGAACCTAAGGTAGGATCACCTCCTCCTTGAATATATATATTTCCAGTTAAAACTCCATCTTTAGATATCTTTCCATCATATAAAACTTTAGTTTCTAAAACAGTATCTGGACCTAGTACTTCTAAGGCTGTTGCTGAGGTAACTATTTTTAAAACAGATGCTGGAGTTAAAGCTGTCTCTCCTCTATAATTATCAATAACTGCTCCACTTTTCACATCCATAGCATAAAAACTTAAATTCCCATGCTCTAAAACTTTTGAATTAACAAATTCATCCACAGCTTTTGATTTTGCTTTGACAGGTAAAGTTGTCATGGGTATCATTGGTTCTTCTACTATTTTATCTGGAACAACTGGTATTTGATAGCTATCTCTATTCTCAGATTTTTCTATGCTACTACAACTAGCCAATAATGTTGTAATTAACGCTAAACAAATATATTTTTTCTTCATACACCACCTCTTATAAGACTTTTTTATATCCTACATCATTTAAAGATTTTTTTAAAGTATTTTTCTAATTAATTATTTTTTGAACAATATAAAAAAAGCTTAGAAAAAATCTAAGCTTTTGATTTTATACTTTGCTAACCTCTACTTCTCTTCCCTCTTTTCTCCACTGTGAATATTCTGCAATACTTGTAAATAAAACATCTGTAGATGAATTTAAAGCTGTTTCACACGAATCTTGAAGAACTCCTATAACAAACCCTACTCCAACAACTTGCATTGCAACATCATTAGATATCCCAAACAAGCTACATGCTAGTGGAATTAAGAGTAATGATCCTCCAGCTACACCTGAAGCTCCACAAGCACTTACAGCTGAAAGAACACTTAGAACAATTGCTGAGAAGAAATCTACTTGAATTCCTAAAGTATGTGCTGCACTTAAAGCAAAGACAGATATTGTAACTGCTGCTCCTGCCATATTTATTGTTGCTCCAAGAGGAATAGAAACTGAATACATATCTTTTTCTAAACCTAGCTTCTCACAAAGATTCATATTTACTGGAATATTCGCTGCTGAACTTCTTGTAAAAAATGCAGTTAATCCACTTTCTTTCAAACATGTAAATACTAATGGATATGGATTTTTTTGAATCATTATAAAAGCTATTATTGGATTAACTATAAGAGCTACTGTTGCCATACATCCTAAAAGTAAAAGTAAAATCTTTCCATATGATAGTAATCCACTTCCACCACTAGCTTCTATTGAACTAAATATTAATCCCATAACACCAAATGGAGTAAACTCTATGATAAGTTTTACAACTTTTAAAAGAGCTTTAGAAATATCAACTACTACCACTTTTGTTTCTTCTTTAGCTTCTTTCAAAAAGATACCAAATAATGAACTCCAAAATAAGATGCCTATATAATTTCCATTAAAAAGAGCTTTTACTGGATTATCTATTAAATTTAAAAGTAACGTTTTTAAAACTCCAACTATATTTTGTGGAGCTGACTCCATATTTACATTAGATACAAGGGATAGGGTAACTGGAAATAAAAAACTTCCTATTACTGCAACTAAACTAGCTAAAAAAGTTCCCAATAAATATAATATCACTATTGATTTTATATTTGTTTTCTGACCTTTTTTATGCTGAACAATTGCAGATATAACTAAGAAAAATACCAATATTGGAGCAACTGCTTTTAGAGCACCTACAAATAAATCTCCAAAAATTGTTATCCAACTCATACTATTAGGAGCAATATATGCTAAAGCTACTCCAAATAATAATCCTATAAAAATTCGTTTTACCAGGCCTAAGCCGCACCATGCTTTAAATACTTTCTCCATTTTTACCATCTCCCTGTCTTTATTTTAAAAACATATGTTTGTATATAGGAGACAATATAGCATATTATTTTTTAGAATACAAGTTTTTTTTATAGACATTTTTTTTTTTTAAAGTTATACTATCTACAAATGTATATAAATTGGGAGGTTGCAAATGAATGGAAAATTTTTGGTTGTAGATAAATCTATCCTTCCAGATTATCTGGAGAAAGTTATTGAGGTTAGAAACTTACTAGCTGAAGGCAAAGTCCAAAATGTTAGTGATGCTGTTAAAATTGTCGGAATAAGTCGAAGTACTTATTATAAATATAAAGATTTTGTATTTTTACCATCTGATAATGCTTTGGGAAAAAAAGCTTTAATATCTCTTATGTTAGAGCATGAAAAAGGCGCTTTATCTGAAGTTTTAAATTTTTTATCATCGGTTAATTGTAATATAATTACTATTAATCAAAATATTCCAATTAATAACGTCGCTTCTGTAGTTATATCTTTTGAGATATCTTCAACTTCTCTTCCTCCAGAAGATGTTGTTCATGAACTAAAAAAAATTAAATATGTTAAAATGTCTAGACTTCTAGCATTTGAGTAAAACTAAAATGTCAACCTTAAGAGAATAATAAAGTTGACATTTTTTTAATTCTGTAATAATATATATTGAATACTGTATACAATCAGGAGGAAAAATGACTACTAAAGAAAAGATTATCTCTATGTTAGAAGAAAACAAAGGTTCTTATCTTTCAGGAGAAGATATTGGAATTCAATTAAATATCTCTCGTGCAGCAGTTTCGAAAGCTATTAAAGAACTAAAAAATAATGGTTATACAATTGACTCTGTAAATAGAAAAGGTCACTGTATTCCTCACAAGAGTAATACTTTATCCTTAATAGAAATCAAAAAAAATCTTAAATACAATAATGATATTATTTTAAAAGATTCTGTTTTCTCTACTAATTCAGAGGGAAAAAATTATCTAGTAAATAATCCAGAGCATGGAACCGTTATAATTGCTAATGAGCAAACAAATGGTAGAGGACGAAAAGGGCGAAGTTTTTTTTCACCTAAAAATACTGGAATATATATGAGTATTATTTTAAAACCAAAAACTTTACTTCTGGAAAACTCTTTTAAGATAACCATTGCTACAGCAGTTGCTGTTTCTAATGCAATCGATGAAATCTGTAATAAAGATACTCAAATAAAGTGGGTTAATGATATTTTCTTAAATAATAAAAAAATATGTGGAATCTTAACAGAAGCTATAACAGATTTTGAAAGTGGCTCTATTGAAAATATTGTTTTAGGAATTGGAGTAAACTTTAATACTTTAAACTTTCCAGAGGATCTTTCTCATACTGCTGGATCGATTTTTCTAGAGGATATTACTCCTATTAACAGAAATCAACTAATTTCAAAAATAATAAATAATCTTATGGATATTATAGAAAATTTAGATGATTCAGAAATTATTAAAATCTATCGTAATAAATCATTTTTAATTGGTAAAGATATTATTTATTATGAAAAAAATAGTCCTATTCAAGGTATTGTTGTTGATATTGATGATAATGGACATCTTATTGTTCAAGATTCCAATAAAATTATAAAAATTTTAAAATCAGGGGAGGTTAATTTTAAATGGTAGAAAATTTATTTTTAAATTTATATTTTCTAGGTATTTTAGCAATTGGGTATAACTCATTTAAAAAAATTAAGGATAGTTCACATTTTTTTATAGCGAACAAGGAGGCTGGTGTTTTCCAAGTTACAGGTAGTTTATTAGCTACAGTTTTAGGAAGTTCAGCTATACTAGGAAATGTTGCTGCTACTTATTCTATTGGGTGGGCTGGAATTTGGCTTCTTTTTTGTGCTGCATTTGGTCTTTTTGCCCTTTTACCTTTACTTAAAAAATTTGAAAAATTTAAAGGTTATAATCTTCCTGAACTCTTAGGAAGTTTTTATGGAGATGAGGTTCGAATTTTAAGTTCTTTTATTATTTCCATAGCTTGGATTGGAATTGTTGCTGCTCAAATTATGGGTGCTGCTCAAATTATGGAGATTATAAGTAATTTTTCTTATTTTCAAAGTGTTATTATAAGTGGAGTGGTTTTTATTATATATACGATACTAGGTGGACAACTTTCAATTATAAAAACAGATTGTTTTCAATTAATTTTTATTTTATTAGGTATTGTTCTATGCTTTTTATTTTTACCAAACATAGAAACAACTTATGTAGTACCTCAAGTAATCAACGAAAAATTTAGTTACATCGATTTATTAATTTTAGTACTAACATATTCATCTACATTTTTAGTTGGTCCTGATATTTACTCTAGAATTTTTTGTGCAAAAGATAGTACTGTTGCTAAAAAATCTATTATTATTAGTATTATTATTTTAATACCTTTAGCTTTTATTTTAACTAAAATAGGTATATTTGCTGCGGGAGCTTATCCAAATTTAACTAATGGTCAATCTCCATTACTACATGTTGCAGCTAACACTTTACCAAAACCTATAAGTCTTCTTTTATACTTTGGTTTACTTTCTGCTATAATTTCTACTGCTGACACTTGTTTGCTAACTGGATCATCTATATTTACAGAGATTTTTACTAAAAATTTAAAAAATATAAGATCAATTAAACTTACAAGAGTTTTCATTGGAGTATTTGGGTTATTTAGTATCCTAGTTGCTCTTAAACTCAAGTTTATATTAAGTTCTCTATTATTAGCTTTATCTGTTTATTCTGGTGCACTTATAATTCCATGTTTTGCAGGAATTTTGGGATATCGATTTAAAAAGTTCTATGTTCTAAGTGCAATTATAATGGGAGGAGCTATAGCTTTATTTGGAAAAATCTATGGTGGTAATCATTCAAATTATATTTTAATTCTTGCATTTTGCATCAATGCTATAATTTTAACAATTGGCAGAAAAAAATAAAAAATATATTTTGACAAAAAAAATTTTATATGATAATATCACTTAAAATAATTTTTTAAGGAGGTCAGTTATGTTTTTAAGGAACGAAAGAGAAATTTTAAAATTTTATATTTTAGATAAACTATCTCTTTTGTTATGGAAAATATGACTACATTTTATTAATATTTTAGTCTTTTATTTACCGAACTAATTTGAGTTAGTTCGGTTTTTTTTATACAAAAATTTATTTTAATGGAGGGTATTATTATGAAAAAAATTATTACTTTAATCATGGCAAGCGTTTTATCAGTATCTTTATTTGCAGAAAAACTTTATGTTGGTACCAATGCTGAGTTTGTTCCATACGAATATCTTGAGAATGGTAAGTTAACAGGTTTTGATGTTGAACTTATGGAACTTATTGGCCAAAAAGCAGGATATGAAATTGTATGGAAAGATATGTCTTTTGATGGCCTTATTCCTGCTCTACAAACTGGAAAAATTGATGCTATAATCGCTGGTATGTCTCAAACAACAGAAAGACAAAAAGCAGTAGATTTTTCAAATCCATATTTATATTTTAAATCTGAGCATCTTGTTTTAGTTAATAATAAAAGCTCTTTAAACAATAAAGAAGAACTGAAGAATAAGATTGTTGGTGTGCAATTAGGTTCTCTTCAAGAGGAATTTGCAACAAAATTAGGTGCTAATGTTAGACCGTACAACTCATTTTTAGGCGCTCTTATGGATTTGGAAAACAATAAAATTGATGGTGTTATTATAGCTGATAAAACTGGATACGAATATTTAAAGTCTATGAAAACTCTAAAAACACTTGATAAAATTACAGATAATTACCCTGGTGCATCTATCGCTTTAAAGAAGGGAAGCTTAGAAAAAGTTGAAAAAATTAATAAAATTTTAGAAAATTTAAAAAACACTGATGAGTATAATAATTTAGTGATTAAATATTTTCCTGAAAAAAATAATTAATTTTTTTATTGACATTTGATTTTTTTTTATTTATACTTAACAAAATAAAAAATTTAAGGGAGGTTACAAAATGACACTATTTATATTTAGCTTTAGTTTCTATCTATTTCTGCTGCTGCTAGCATTTATTTTTATACTAGATAAAAACTATATTTTCAATTGGCTAAATATAAATTCACAAGTAAACTCTTTTAAAAAATTAAAAATGAATACTATTTATTTTCATAGTCTTCTCTTTCTCTAATTTTTGATTTAATTTAAAATAGTTGTGTTTATAACAGCCAGAAATGGCTGTTTTTTTTATATAAAATTTTAAGGAGATGATTCTATGAAAAACATTTGGTTTATTTTTACTATTTACCTTTCTCTATTCTCTACTAATACTTTCGGTAAGGTAGAGAGCCAATTTAAAGACACCCTTGTTATTGCCCAAAGATCTGATGTGAAAACTTTAGATCCTCAAAAAAGTATTGATACTGTTTCAAATAAAGTGATAAACCTTATGTTTGAATCTCTTCTTACTTTAGATGAAAATTTAAATATAACACCACAAATTGCCACAAGTTGGGAGCAAGTTGACGACCTAAACACTATTTTCCATCTAAGAGAAGACATCACTTTTCATAATGGAGAAAACTTAACATCTGAAGACGTAGTATTTTCATTAAACCGAGCTAAATCTTCTGCACAAGTTGGATATAATTTTACACCTATTATAAATGTTCAAGCTATTGATAAGTATACAGTACAAATAACAACTGATAAACCTTTTGGTGCTATGTTTAAATATTTAAGTAGTGTGGGAGGAGCTATTGTTAGCAAGAAAGCTGTGGATGAGCTAGGATTTAATTTCTCACAAAATCCTATTGGAAGTGGTCCATATAAATTTAAAGAGTGGATTCCAGGAGATAAAATTATCGTAGAAGCGTTTAATAATTATTACGGTGAAATTCCTAAAAATAAAACTCTTATTGTTAGAAGTATTCCTGAAGTTACAAATAGAACCATCGCTCTTGAAACTGGCGAAGTTGATATTGCCTTTGATATTGGAATCATGGATAGAGAAACTATTAAAGATAGTAGTGATTTAGAGTTGCTTGAAGTAGAGGCTCCATCGACTCTTTACCTAGGCTTTGATAATACAAATCCATTATTTCAAAATAAAAAACTTAGAGAAGCTATTGCTTATGCAATTGATAACGAATCTTTAGCTGAATTTGTTTTTAGAGGAGCTGCTCTTTCTGGAGACTCCCCTATTCCTCCAGTTATAGATGTTTATAATCCAAATGTTAAAAAGTATCCACAAGATATAAATTTAGCCAAACAACTTATGAAAGAGGCTGGATTTGAAAATGGACTTAGCATTGAACTTTGGACATCAGCACAATCAACATGGATAGATATGTGTACTATTATTCAAGATCAATTAAAAGAGATTGGAATAACTGCTGAAATTAAAATTTTCGAGTGGAGTACATATGTAACTATAACTTCTCAGCCAAACAAAGCTTTATATCTTCTTTCTTGGAACATCTCCTCTGTTGATGGAGATCCTGCTTTATACCCACTTTTCCATTCAAAGGAAAAAGGAATGTCTGGAAATAGAAGTTTTTATGACAATAAAGAGATTGATTCTTTATTATTAGAAGCTAGAACTACTGTTGATCAAAACAAAAGAAAAGATCTTTATTTTAAAGCACAAGAGATAATTCAAAACGAATTACCACACTATACATTAGTATATCCTCATTATAATTTAGGGGCTAGAAAAGCTGTTAAAAACTTAGTTTTACAAAAGAATGGTTTCACTGACTTAGCAAAAACATACGTGTTAAAATAAATTTATTGGGAGGTTTTTATGAAAACAAAGGAGTTGGCTAAAAAATATAAAGATTATGTTATCTCTATGAGAAGGGAGTTTCACAGATTTCCAGAAGCTAGTCTTGAAGAGTATCGAACATCTAAAAGAATTAAAGAGGAGCTTGAAAAATTTGGTATTGCAGCTGAAATTATAGGGGACACTGGGGTAGTTGCAACTATTTCTGGTAAAAATAATGGTAAAACTGTGGCATTAAGAGGTGATATTGATGCTCTGTCTGTAACAGAGGCAACAAACACCTCGTATAGTTCTGAAACTCCTGGACTTATGCATGCATGTGGTCATGACACTCACGCTGCAATGCTTCTAGGAGCTGCTAAAATTTTAAAAAATATGGAAAATGAGCTAAATGGAAATGTTAAACTAATTTTTCAACCAGGAGAGGAAGTCGCTCGTGGAGCTTTAAAAATGGTAAACTGTGGTGTTTTAAACAATGTTGATAATATCTTTGGAATGCATATATCTTCAGACCTCCCAGCTGGAAGTGTTTCGGCTGATGCTGGTCCTAGATGTGCATCTGCTGATATTTTTTCCATAAAAATTACAGGAAAAGGTGGACATGGAGCTCGTCCTGATCAGTGTGTCGATGCTGTTGTTGTGGCTTCTGCAATTGTTATGAATCTACAATCTATTGTAAGTAGAGAATTCTCTCCTTTAGAACCTGTGGTTCTTACTGTTGGATCAATTGTTTCTGGAAGCCGTTTCAATGTTATCGCTCAAACTGCGACTTTAGAGGGAACAACTAGATGCTACAACCTTTCAATCAGAGAAAATTTTCCTAAGATAATCGAAAGAATAGCTAAAAGTACTGCTGAAGCATATCGAGCAACTGCTGAAGTTACTTATACTCTTGGTGTTGGACCTACAATTAATAATTCAACATATTCAGATTTAGCTAAAACTTCTGCTAGTAAATTAGTTGGAGAATCTAATGTAATTTATAGACCTCCTTCAACTGGTGGAGAAGACTTTTCAGAATTTTCAAATAGAGTTCCTGGAGTTATGGTAAATCTTGGAGCTAGAAATGAAGAAAAAGGTATTATCTATCCACATCATCATGAAAAATTTGATGTAGATGAAGATGTTTTTGAAATTGGAAGTGCTTTATATGCTCAATATGCAATTGATTATCTAAATCAGTAAAGAGAAAAAATCCCTTCTTAATTTTATAGAAGGGATTTTAATTTATATCTCTATTTTTTCCTAAATTTGATAGAAACTCATATTTTTTTATAATATCGATTACTTTCTTTTTACTTGGATTATTTTCTAATTTTTCTAGAAATTTATAATTACTAACTAAATCTAGAAAATTAGATAGTGCATCTAAATGCCCGTTTTCATCTTGAGAAGTAAAAGTTAGCATAGTTTTCACAGGGGTTTCCTCTGGAAAAAGTATATCATTTCTAAAATTCATTAAAACCATCTTACTTTTAAAGACATTTCCATTATTTTTACTATGTGGGAGAGCCACTTTATTACTCATTACCATATAAGGACCAAACTCTTTTACTCTTTCTATTATATTTTCAATATACGTTATATCACAAATTTCAGTTTCAATCATTATCTTTCCAGCCATTCTGATAGCTTCTTCCCAACTTCCACACTCTACATCTAAAATAACCTCTTCTAACATATCTGATAACTTTGGCTCATCTTCATGAATATCATTTATTAAAATCTCATTCATCAATAGAGACAAATCTTTTATCAAGATATTTTCATTTTTTATTACTCCACTTCTTTTAAAAGTTTCTAATAGATCTGATAAAAAAATTCTACTTTTTCTTTTACTTAATCCAATATTTTCAAGTAAAATAATATCCTCTTTAGATAATATTGTATTTATAGTTATACAGGGTTTTTTGAGGTCAACTTCATCCATATTGATTGTTCCTACAATAAGATCTATGCTATCTAAACTATAATCTTTTAATCTATAAAATGGAATAACTTCTACAATATTTACTGAAAAATTTTCATTTATTTGCTGCGATAATAACTTTGATGTTCCGTATCCTGAACTACAAACTACTAGTATATTATTTTTTCTGTTTTCAAGTTTATTTGCTCTATCTAGAGCAGCTTTAAAATGAATAGCTAAAAAAGCAATTTCATCTTCAGTTATCTCTAAATTTATAAAATTCTTTAATGGTTTAATAGATTTTTTAGTTCCCATAAATATTGGTTTATACAGTTTTAAAAAATCTTTTAAAATACTATTTTCTAAAATTTGTTTATTTTTTAATCTATGAATAGTTGGTTTTAAGTGATTAATAATTCCTTTTAATAGCACTTTATCTTTTGATAGATCCACACCCATATTTTCAGAAAAAATTTTAATTATTTTTTTAGCTATTATATCAATCTCTATCCAGAATTTATAACTACTATTTTCAGCTGAATAACAATGACTTCCTAAAAAATAATCTGTTAATCGTACCTTTTCATTTAAATTAACTTTTATTTTATATTCCTTCTCTAAAATATCTAAAAATTTATTTATTACTTTATACTCTTTTAATCCTTGAAAAAAAACTTGATTTTCAACTTCTAATATAGATTTTCCTTTTTTTAATCTATCTATCATTATTAAAATATAATAATAAAGATTTGTATATGGTTCATCTGATATTATATGTTTTGTATTATCTATTATTAAATTTAAAAACTTCTCTATTTTTTCTCTATCTATTTCTGCGTAATATTTTTCAATAATATTTAAAAAATAAATCTCTTTTGAATAGGTTAATATAAATTTCAATTGAGCCTTTCTAATGTTCTCCTCAGTTCCAACTAAGATTAAACCTTTTTGTATTTCAATCTCTAATTTCAACTCATTTAATTTTAATTTTTCTTTAACTACTTTCAAAATATTTTTTACACTAGTTCTACTAACTCCAAGTTCATCTTCTATATTTTTTAAATTTATTCTTTCTAAAAATAAAACTTTAAACAATATAATTTCATCTTTGTACTCTGTTAAATCTATACATCTTATAAATTTATCAATTACTATAGATAAAATATCTAAGTTTTTATATTCAACTTGGCCTTTTTCCACCTTTTCAATTTGAGAATAGTTGTTACTTTTTAATATTTCATTTATTTTATCTATATCATACCTAATACTTCTTTCATTTATGCATAAAAATTCTGAAAGGAGTTTATAACTGATTTTTCCATTATATTTTATAAAATACTTAAGAATTTCTAGCTCTCTTTTAGTCATCATTACTCCTCCCCTTTATTTTTTTTAATTTTATCATAATTTCTACATTTTTTCTAATTTTAAAACATATGTGGGCAAAAAAAATCATTTTTTTTTGAAAAAATATGATTCTATTCTTTTTATTTTCAATCTGTTATTATAAAAGAAAAATAAAACTTAGGAGGTTTTTATGAATTTTAGTAATTTAATCGACAAAAATTTAATTGTTTTAGATTTAGATTCTTTAAACAAAAATGAAGTTATTGAAAAATTAGTGGATTTACTTGATGAAAATGGTGCTCTTATCAATAAAAATGAGTTTCTTGAAGCTGTTTTACTTAGAGAAACTAAGTCTCCAACTGGATTAGAGGATGGCTTAGCTATTCCCCACGGAAAGTCTCCTTCTGTTAAAACTCCTAAAATTGCTGCTGCAAGATTAAAAAATAAAATTAAAGATTGGGAGTCTGTTGACGAAAGTAATGAAGTAGACCTTATTTTTTTAATAGCTATTCCTGATGCTGAAAAGGGAACAACACACATTGAAGTTCTTTCAAATCTTACAACTCTTTTCATGGAGGATGGATTTATTGAATCTCTTAGAGGCGCTAAAAATAAAGATGAATTTTTAAATATTATTTTAAAAAACGATAAATCAGCACCTTTAAAAACTGAAACTATAAATAAAAAAGAAAAATCATTTGAAAAATCAACTGAGGAGAATAAATCATTTAAGTTTCACTTAAATAAACTAAAAGAACATCTTCTTTTTGGAACTTCACATATGATTCCATTCATTGTTGCTGGAGGAGTTTTACTATCTCTTGCTGTAATGTTATCTGGAAAAGGTGCTGTACCTGAAACTGGATTTTTAAAAGATATGGCTGATATGGGTATAGCTGGACTTACTCTTTTTACAGCTGTTCTTGGTGGATATATTGCTTACTCTATTGCTGATAAACCAGGTTTAGCACCAGGTATGATCGGTTCATGGATAGCAGTTCAAAATTATAAAACTGGATTCTTAGGAGCTATTATCGTTGGATTTATAGCTGGTTTCATTATCAACCTTCTTAAAAAAATCAAGCTTCCTGACAGCATGAAATCTTTGGGATCTATATTTATCTATCCTTTAATTGGAACATTTATAGTTTGTGGTATTGTAATGTGGGGAATAGGTATTCCAATAGCTGCTATGATGACAAGTATGAATACTTGGCTTGCTAGTATGGCTGGTAGTGGTAAAGTTGCTCTTGGAGCTATTCTTGGTGGAATGACAGCCTTTGATATGGGTGGACCTATTAATAAAGTTGCTACACTTTTTGCTCAAACTCAAGTTGATACACAACCTTGGTTAATGGGCGGAGTTGGAATAGCGATTTGTACTCCACCTCTTGGAATGGCTTTAGCTACTTTCTTATCTCCTAAAAAATATACAAAAGATGAAAAAGAAGCTGGAAAGGCTGCTGCTATAATGGGATTAATTGGAATTAGTGAAGGGGCAATTCCTTTTGCTGCTGCTGATCCTATGAGAGTTTTACCTGCTATAGTTGCTGGTGGAATTGTTGGAAATATTATTGGATTTTTAATGAACTGTATCAATCACGCTCCTTGGGGAGGATGGATTGTTTTACCAGTAGTTGAAGGGAAGTTTGGGTATATCCTTGGAACTATTTTAGGAGCATTAACTACAGCTTTAATTGTTAATACTTTAAAACCTATCGCTCCTGAAACTTTAGAAGAAGAGATGGAAGAGTTAAATTATGAGGGTGTAGTAGATGAAGGTGAAGCTGATGTTTTAGCTATAACATCTTGTCCATCTGGAGTTGCTCATACATTCTTAGCTGCTAAAGCTTTAGAAAAAACAGCTGCTAAGATGGGTATTAAAATAAAAGTTGAAACTCAAGGAGCTAACGGTATTGTAAACAGAATTACTCAAAAAGATGTAGAAAATGCTAAAGTTGTAATCTTTGCACATGACGTAGCTATAAAAGAACCTCAAAGATTTAAAAATATAAAAACATTGGATGTTAAAACAAAAGTAGCAATTCAAGACCCTAAAAAATTAATTGAAGATAGTTTAAATATTTAATTTAAAAGAAACCAACTAGAAAAAATTTTAGTTGGCTTCTTTATATTTTATATATTATTCTTTTCTAAAGATACTTGATCGTTTTCATTCACATTATTTTTAACTGATGATCTAGATTTCATTATTATAAAAACTCCACCAGCTGCAAGAGTAAAGTATACAACATTAATTACTGTTAAAGAATTTCCACCTGCTAATCCAATTTTTGATAAAATCGTATATACATATGCTAATCCTAACATTAAAATATATGATACTGGAATAGCATATTTCCAATTTGATAAATCTACATGAGATTTATTTTCTTTTGGTAGCTCATAAGGAATCTTTCTTTTCATAAAACTACCTAATATAACCATAAGAATTATATCAAATACAAATAATCCACCCATTACATGAACAAAGTTAAGATTTATTTTAAATATCCAAACTAAAGAAAAATACAGTGTTACATGAGCTATTACTGTTATTCTTGCTGCTAAACCATTTATTGTTTTGTTTAAAAAACCAACTGCTACAAGAGCTATTATAGGAATATTAAAGAATCCAGCAAATCTTTTTAAAAGTAAAAATAATCCATCTGATCCAGATTGTAACATAGGAGCAATAATCATTGATATAATAGCTATTACTGTTCCTGATATTTTGGCAACTCTTATTAAATCATCATCTGAAATATTCTTTTTAAATATAGGTTTATAAAAATCATAGCAAAATAAAGTTGCTGCACTATTTAAGAAAGAATTAAAAGTACTTAATATTGCCCCAAATAAACATGCCGTAAAAAATCCTAATAGTGGCTTTGGTAAAACTTCTCTTACAAGAGTTGGGTATGCTAAATCAATATTATTTAAAGAGTTTCCAAATATATGAAACGATACTAACCCTGGTAAATTTAACATAAATGGTAGTGTTAATAAAAATACTCCTGCTATCAAAATACCTTTTTGTCCTTCAGCTAAACTTTTTGCTCCTAAAGCTCTTTGAATAATTGCTTGATTTGTAGCCCAGTAAAAAAAGTTAACAATCATTATTCCCGTGAAAATAGTCGTCCAAGGAACTGGATCAGTTGCTGCTCCCCAAGCGTTTAATTTATCATAGTGAGTTGTTGTTATTTTAGTAACTCCATCTAAAATACTTCCATCTCCTAAGTATTTTAAAGCAAAGAATGGAATCATTGCTCCACCTATAATTAAAGCTAATCCATTTAACGTATCTGATACTGCTACCGCTTTTAAACCACCAAATATAGCATATATTCCTCCAATTATTCCTATTAGCCATACAATAACCCAAATAGACATATTAAAGCTTATATTAAAAAGACCTGGAATATCAAACATCTGTGAAAAAGCTATTGCTCCTGAATATAATGCTCCCGGAATTAAAATAAATGTATAACCAACCATAAAAAGAAATGACATCATCTGTCTTGTCTGTCTATCATACCTAGCTTCAAAAAATTCTGGAATTGTTGTAAATCCACCTTTTAAATATCTTGGTAAAAGATAAAGTGCTAAAACACATAGCGGAATAACTGATTGAACAGTCCATGCCATAATTGAAAAGTTACTAACATAAGCTGACGCATTTGTTCCTATTAGTTGCTCTGTTGATAAACTTGTTAAAACCATTGAAAATCCAATAACTACTCCTGACAGTCCCCTACCTGCCAAAAAATATCCTTGTGCTGAGTGTTCTTCATCCTTAGTTTTTAAATAAGATATGAAACCGATTAATGCTGTGACAAATACAAAACTTAAAATTGTCATTAACATACTTACACCTCCCATTTTTTATTACTTTATTTATACATTCTTTTTGAAAAACAAACAATATCTTAATTTTAACCACTATTTTTTTATAAAAAATGTAATACTCTAAACTTCATATTAAATAGACACTTCTTATAAAGTTGTTATATTTGTTATGTTTATAAAAGACAAATAATTCTTGAAAAAAAATCATTTATATGATAAAAAATGAGCATAACAAATAATACAAATTTTAATGCTCGAGGTGAGTAAAATAAAGAAAAATAACAGTCATTATGAAAAAATTTATAAAGAGCTAAAAAAAAGCATCGAAAAGGGAAAAATAAAAGAGTTTGAAAAACTTCCTACTGAGATGCAATTATGTGAAAATTACAACGTAAGTAGAATCACTATTCGTAAAGCTCTCGAAAAACTTGAGCAAGATAATCTTATACAAAAGATTAGAGGAAAAGGAACATTTGTTACACCAATGCCTATCGTTCAAAATAAGTCAGGTTTAAATAAACTTTTTGATGATATAAAAAAATCTGGTAAAACACCATACTCCAAAATTTTGTCTATTGGAATTTTTTCTCCAACAGAGGAAATACAAGAGCAAATGGAGATTACAACTGAAAATGTTCTTATCATTGAATGGGTTAGATATGCTGATAATGAACCTATACTTTATGAAAAAATACATTTTTTAGCTGAAAAACTTCCTGGATTAGAAAAAATGGATTTATCTGATAAAAAACTTTATGATATTTTAGAAAAAAAATATGGAATAGTTTTTGAAAAAGGAATTGAAAAATTTAGACCTTGTATATTAAATGATGATTTACAAAAACTTATGAAAATCAAAAATTGCAATTTAGGTATGGAGATTGAAAAAAAACTATGGTTCAATAATAAAATTTTTGAATATACTTTAGCATACATAAGAGGGGATAGATTTATATATACGACAGAATATAAAAAATAAGTTTAAAGGAGTAGTAAATGGAAAATATAGCAATTATTTTATTAGATCAAATTCGTACTGATATGTTAGGGTGTTATGGACATAATATTGTTAAAACTCCTAATATGGATAAGTTAGCTGATGAGGGAGTTATTTTTGATAGAGCATATACTCCTTCCTCTGTTTGTTGTCCAGCAAGAACATCACTTTTCACAGGGCAAATGCCAACAAATCATAAAATAATTAGAAATGTTGAAAAAGCTGAGGTACAAGATCCTAGCTTAAATAATCCAAATATAATTTCAGACTTAAAAGACCATAAAAAAATATATATTGGAAAGTGGCATGTTGGAGGAAATATTTTACCTAAAGATTTTGGATTTATTGGTCATAATTTCGATGGATATGGATATCCTGGAAGCAATGTTTATGAAAACATGGTTTTTGACCAAGGACCTAAAAAAGAGGATAGATATGTAAAATGGTTAGAAGAAAAAGGATTTGAAACTCCTAAAGTTACAGATGAATATTTCGGAGAAAACCCTCATCTTAGAGTTCAAGAACTTTGTGGAAAACTTCATTGTCCTAAAGAAGCCACTCTACCATTCTTTGTAATTGACGAAGCTAAAAAAGAGATTTTACAAGCTAAAAAAGAAGGAAGACCATTTTTTATTTGGATGAACTTCTGGGGACCTCACACTCCATGTGTAGTTCCAGAACCTTATTACTCTATGTATAATCCTAATGATGTAATCCTTGATAAAAGTTTCTATGAACCTTTAAAAAATAAACCAAACCACTATAAAAGTATCTCTCAAATGTGGGGAATGTGGGATGCTAGTGAAGATAGATGGAAAGAGGTTATAACTAAATTCTGGGGATATATAACTCTTATCGATGATGCTCTTGGAGAGTTCTTCCAATTCCTAAAAAATGAAGGACTTTATGATGATATATTTTTGACAGTTACTGCTGATCACGGAGATGCTATGGGAGCTCATAAGATGATTGAAAAAGGGGAGTTTATGTTTGAAACTACCTATAGAATTCCAATGATTATAAAAGATCCTAAATCTCCTAGAAAGGGAGAGAGAGAAAATGCCATGGTTTATTTACATGATTTAACTCCTTCATGTAGTGATCTTATCAATGGTAATTATTCTGATTTCTTCGATGGAAAATCTCTTCTTCCATTACTAAGAAACGAAGCATATGATAAAAGAAATGGAATTTTAGGACAACTTTCTGGTCACTTCGTATCTTTTGAACAAAGAATGTGGAGAAATGAAAGATATAAAATTGTTTTTAATGCAACTGATCTTTGTGAGCTTTATGATTTAGAAAAAGATCCTGAAGAGATTAATAACCTATTCTATGATGAGCAATTTAAAGATCTTAAAAAACAAATGTTAAAAGAACTTTATTGTGAAATGGTTGAAATTAAGGATCCCCTAGCAAATTGGCTTTATAGAATCATTAACTATCTATAAAATAATTTTTAGAAGAGTTTTTTTAAACTCTTCTTTTTTTTATTTAAAAATATCTTGATTTTCAAAATATTTTATTATATAATCATATCAACAATAATTAAGGAGGTTTATTTATGAATATTGGTGTATTTTATGGAAGTACTACTGGAGTTACTGAACAAGTTGCTGAAAAATTAGGAAGTTTATTAGATGCAAAAGTATTTCACGCAGGTGATATCGAGAAGATTTCAGAATTTGATACTGCTATATTAGCAACATCTACTTGGGGAATAGGAGATATACAAGATGATTGGATTGGACCTTTGGAAAAATTAAAAAGCTTAAATTTAACTGGAAAAAAAATTGGAATTGTTGGAGTTGGAGATCAAGAAGCTTTCTCTTCTAGTTTTGTTAATGGAATGAGGGATTTATATGTTGCTGCAACTGAAGCTAACGCAACTATTGTTGGATCAACTTCAACTGATGGATACTCTTTTGATGAGTCGACAGCTATTGAAAATGGTAAGTTTATTGGTTTAGTTATTGATGAATCAAATCAAAGTAATTTAACAGATGAGAGAATTGAAAAGTGGGTTGTTAATTTTAAATAATTTATGGGGAGTGATTATATGTCAAAAAATAGATTTATCGAACTTTTGAATAAAGATATCTCTTCTGTAACAGATGATGAGAAAAATGAACTTCAAGAGTTTTTAAAAGAGATGAAAAAAAGTAGTTTTAAAGGGGCAAGTAATTAATATAAAATGGCGTGAATATCCACGCCATTTCTGTATTATTCTCCAAAATAAATTTTCAATAAAAGTTTTATATAATCCTCATCAGTTAATCTATTGGGATTATACTCTGTGCATATATCTCCTTTTATATCTTCTAATATCTCTGGAATTTTAATTTTAAACTCTTCAAAGTTTATACCTAAATCTTTCAAAGATTTTTCTATTCCTAAATTTTCCTTTAGTTTTTTTACAAATCCATTAAATAGATTTTTTCCATTTTCGTCATCAGTTGGATTAAAATCTAAAAGCTTTGCAAGTTCACTATATTTCTTCCAAGCTTTTGTATTAACTTCAATTATATATGGCATTATTATAGCGTTAGCTCTTCCATGAGATATATGAAACTTTGCTCCAATAGAGTGTGCTACACTATGGTTAATACCTAAAGATGAATTATTAAAAGCTATCCCAGCCATACAAGAAGCATACTGCACATTTTCTCTTGGAAGCAGTAACTGTGGATTGTTAAAGTGATTTACTAAATTCTCTTTAATAATTTTTATGGCTTCTTTAGCTGATGAGTCTGTAAATGGTGTTGCTATTGTAGAAACATAAGCCTCTAGTGCATGAGTTAAAACGTCCATACCTGTATCTGCAATTATTTTAGATGGAAGTGTTTTCATAAACTCTGGATTTAATATTGCTAAATCTGGTAACATCTCCTCATTAGCCAGTGCAATTTTTTTATCCCCTTTAGTTATAACACTATATGATGTCACTTCCGATCCTGTTCCACTTGTTGTTGGTATTGCAATAAAGTATGGCTTCTCTCTTTTTATTTTCAGTTCGTCTTCTATTTTCAAATTAAAATATAAAATACCTTTACAAGCATCTATTGGCGAACCACCACCTAAACCAATTACACACTGAGGAGAAAAATAAACAATCTCTTTTAATCCTCTTTCAACTATTTCTACTGTTGGATTAGGAGTTACATCTTTAAATATTTTTACTTTTGAGTCTTTAGGTAATTTTTCTAAAATTTTATCCACTATTTTTAAATCTACCATAGCTTTATCTGTTACTATAAGGTAACTTGAATATTTTAATGTTTTTAAACAGTCTAAAGAATCTTCACCTGATTTTATTTTTGGTTTTATGAAATATTCTCTCATAACCCCACCTACTTCTGTTCCATCCAGTTAGCTGGATAGACAACATAGATAAACTTAGCATATTCTGTAGCTTTAAACTTTATACTTGATCCCTTTGGAATTAAAAGGACATCTCCTTTTTCACCTGTAATTGTTCTTCCATCTATTACAATTTCTAATTTACCCTCTATTACATAATCAATCTCATCATAATTTAATGTCCAATCGAAAGTACTTTTTGTCATCTCCATCATACCCGCACCAATTCTAGGGCTTTCTTCTAAAGAGAATAAATCTGTTACATAAACTTGATCTTGAGGATTTCCTGTATCAAACTTAACTTTTTCTATCTTTTCAGCTTTTACAACAGCTACACCAGATGGATCTACATACTTTATACTTTTTTCTCCTCTTAACTCTTTCTCTATAACTTTTCTAATTATTTTTTCTAGTTCTAACTCATCTATATTTATCATTTTGCTTCACCCTCTATATTTCTGAACATAAATTTTGCTAAAATAACTGCTGTTACTCCACCAACTAACTTTCCAACAACCATTGGGAATATCATTTGCGAATCTACTCCTGCAGTAAATCCTAAGTGATCTCCAAATACGAAAGCCGCACTTACAGCAAATGCTACGTTTATTACTTTACCTTTTTTATCCATCTCTTTCATTAATCCAAACATTGGGATATTGTTAGCAAGTGTTGCTACTAATCCTGCTGCTGCTTTTTCATTCATTCCCAATGATTCTCCAAGTTTTGTAAGTGGTTTATTTAAAACTTTAGTTAAGAATAATACTAATGGGAATGCACCAGCTAATGTAATTGCAATGCTTCCTACAATTTCAATACCATCTGTTATTGGAGCCATTCCTGGGATAACAACAATTCCTGTTAATGTTTCAATTATTGATGCAGCTAATCCAATTGTTATAACGATGACTACTCCTTTTCCAAAAATTGTGAATCCACTAGTCATCTTTTCAGGCATTTTCCAAAGACCTAAAGATATTAATGCTGAGAAGATTATTATTGGAAGTATATTTGAAAGTACTAACTCTAATGAGAATCCTGCTGTTAATCCACCTGCTAAACAACCAATTGGAATTGTAATCATACCTGCTAATATACCCTTTGCTAAGTATGGTCTATCCTCTTTTTCAATTATTCCAAGTGCTACTGGAATTGTGAAAACAAGAGTTGGTCCCATCATTGCCCCTAGTATTAGCCCTGCAAATTTTCCAGCTTCAGGTGAAAGTGCTAGCTCCATTGCTAGTGGATATCCACCCATATCATTTGCCAATAATGTCGTAGCAAACATTGCTGGGTCTGCCCCAAGCATTGTATAAGCTGGAGAAATTATTGGACGAAGTATCTTGGCTAATACTGGAGCAAGTGATATTACTCCAACCATTGCTAGAGCTAGAGCACCCATTGCCATAATTCCCTCTTCAAACTTCTCACCATAACCAAATTTATTTCCTAAACACTTATCAATTGCTCCAATTACCATAAATAAAACCATTATATAAATGATAATCTCATTAATACCCATTATTTATACCCCCTTTAACTTTTTTTAAGACTTCACCGATTACTCTTTCATCTGATATATTAAAGTCTTTAGTCAAAATCAATTTAATTCTTTCTTCTAAACTTTTGCAACTATCAGATACATATCTAATTTTTACCCCTTTGTTTTTTAAATAATCATTTACTTTAGGAAGAAGAATCATATCTTTTGACATATTTAATTCATCTCCAACTATAAACTCCTCTACATTTTCCAAGGTAATAAGTTTCTTTTTCATCTATTCACCTTCCTCAAATCCATCTATAATACCAATTGTTACTGCATCAATTGGTATACTTTCATTTTCTAAAACTTTTCTTGCTCCACTTCCTTTTGTTATAAGAACCATATCTCCTGTTCCAGCCCCAATATAATCACATACAACTATTTTTTCTCCGTTTTCAAGTTGAGCTATCATAAATTTCAAACCATTTAAAGACTCATCTTTTCTTGTTGCCCAAACATTTCCAATAATCTTTCCTATAACCATAAAATCACCCTTTTTTTATTTCTAAAGCTGAATTTTTTAAATATTCTTTGGCTGAGTCTGTTATAAAGATTTTATCTGAAATAACTATTTCATCTGCTGCTTCTCTTTCAATCTCTTTAACATCCTTTAAAGTCATCACTTTTTTATCAAAATATTTTTTCCTTTTAGTATTATCCAAATAATCAAGAACTTCCATTTTTTTAATAATTTTTATCCCCATATCTTTCAGTTCTTTTTCATAACTTAAATACTTATCGGCTATTTTTTTAACTTCACAACTGTAACTTCGCCAAGATATTCCCTCCTCTATTAAATATATATATTTATTTTTTAATAGAGATTTTATTATCAACTCTGTTTTTGGATTTATATATGTTGCGTTTGAAATGGAAAATAACTCATCAATTTCCAATGAAAAAACTACTATTTTATCGCTTTCATCTGAAATCTCAAATCTTTTTTCTAACTCCTCTTTAAGTACTAAATCCTCTCCTAAAAGAGTTATTTTTTCTTTTATGTTTTGTCCTTGTGAACTATTTTTTTCTCTTATATACTTCTCTATCTCTTTTCTTATAATATCTAATAAATCATTTTCATTCATAAATCTCTCCATAAGAGTCTTTAGTTAAAAAACAAGCATTGGCTTCATCATAGTCTATATGCATATTTAGAGAAAATCTATTATTCACTCTCACAACAACATCTTCAAAAATCATTGGTCTTAAACTACCACAAATTTTTACTTTTACCTTATCCTTATCTTTTAAGTTTAACCTTCTTGAGTCTTCTTCTGTCATATGAATATGATTTTTAGCTACTATTACTCCCTCTTTTAACTTTAAGTATCTATCACCATTTGTTATTAAAATTCCTGGAGTATCCTTTGTACTTCCTGATTCTCTTAAAATAGGAGTTACACCTAAAGTTCTAGCATCTGTTAATGAAAGTTCAATTTGAGTACTTCCCCTAAATGGTCCTAAAACTATTACTCCTTCAATTACTCCTTTTGGACCAACTAGTCTAACTCTTTCCTTACAAGCATATTGTCCAGGTTGAGATAGATCTTTCACTTTATTAAATTGATATCTCTCTCCAAATAAAACCTCTGCATCCTCCTCTGAAAGGTGAATATGCCTACCTGAAGCTTCTATTGGAATTCTTTTCATATTTTTATACTCTTTTTGATTCAACTCTTTTTCTACAGCATCCTTTACTAATTTTACAATCTCATCGATTTCCATACTCTCCTGTCACCCCTCTTAACATCATTATATAGATAGCACTACTTAATCTATTTAGTGCTAATAGGATGTCTCTTCTTTCGATTGTTCCATTCTCTTTAACAAAAGCTTCTACACCTTTAATCTCTAACTCTCTAGATAGTGCTCTCATCTCATTTAATTTTATAACTGGATAACTATCCTTTGAACATATTCCAAAGAGATGCTCTCTATTAAAATATTTTTTAGGATTATGAGAGATATCTCTAATCTCATCTAAACTTTTTTCTAAAACCTTTATATCAACTAATGCCTCTCCTATAACCTCTGAAACTAAAATGTTTTTTATAAATTTTTCAATACTTTCTAAATCTTTTTGGAGTTTAACATTTTTAATCTCTTCTAAATCTTTCATTAAAACTAGCCAACGACTTTGAAAAGAATCTATTACACCTCTAAAAATTATCCTTTTATCATCTTTTTTTACTAAAACATTTCCATATATTTGAGTCATATACTCTGGTTTTTCAACGTAAAGCTCTCCTAATATTCCTTTGTACTTAGGTTTTGATTCTTCATTTCTTATCTCTTTAAACTCTCTAGCCTCTTCGGTTTTTCCAACTATTTTATCAACTACTTTTATATCTTTATCTATTAAAAATTGTCTTGCTGAAGGAGTTAAAATTGTTCCTTTTTCTAAAGAAATCTCTTTCATATTTTCATCTTTTTTATAAAGAGATCTTAATTTTTCCTCTGTTAGAACCATAAGTACCTCTCCTATCTATTTAATATATCTGCTACTATTTTCTTTACCATCTCTTCTAATTTATCTTGTGATGTTTCACAGCTTTTCTTTTCTCTTTTTATATCCTCTAGCTCTCTGACTCCCCAAGCCACTCTTCTTATATTTATAAGATTTAATGGTGTTATATTATCAGAAGTTGAACTTCCTCCAACTGCACCACATCCTAGAGTTAGTGCTGGAGCAAGATTAGTTGTTCCACCAATTCCACCTAAAGCACCTGGTGTATTAACTAAAAGTCTTGAAACTGGTTTTTTTAGAGCAAACTCTCTTATAACCATCTCATTCTCAGAGTGAATAACCATAGTATGTCCTTTTCCTTCTACATTTAATATCTCAATAGATCTTTCACACGCTTCTTCCCAACTATTTTCAACATAAAATGCTAAAATTGGAGCTAATTTCTCTCTAGAGTATGGATTTCTTTTTGAAACTTCACACTCTTCTGAAATTAAAACTTTAGTGTCACATGGAACATTTATTCCTGCCATCTGTGCTAATCTTAAAGCATTTTTACCTACAATTTGTGGATTCATAGTTCCATTACTTCTTAAAATGAAATTAGCAAGTTTTTTAGATTCTTCTGGATTTAAGAAATATCCACCTTGAGCTAATAACTCCTCTTTCACTTGTTCTCTTATCACTTTTTCTACAATTATAGATTGCTCAGAAGCACATATAACACCATTATCAAAAGTTTTACTATCTATAATTCTTTTCACAGCTAATTTTATATTTGCACTTTTCTCTATAAATGCTGGTCCATTTCCTGGTCCAACTCCTATTGCTGGATTCCCTGAACTATAAGCAGCTTTTACCATAGCTTCTCCACCAGTAGCTAAAATCAGTGCTGTATCCTCATGTTTCATTAATTCCTCTGTTGCATCCATAGTTACTGTTTTTACTACACTTATTAATCCTTCAGGTGCTCCAGCTTTTTCTGCAATCTCTATCAATAGATTAGCTGTTTCAATTATACAATTTTTAGCATTTGGATGAGGACTTACAATTATTCCATTTCCAGCTTTTAATGATATTAATGTTTTATAAATTGTTGTAGATGTTGGATTTGTCGATGGAATTAATCCAGCTATAACACCTAAAGGAACACCAATTTCTAAAACTCCATTTTCATTTTTTAACTCACCAATAGTTTTCATATTTTTTATATACTCATATACATATTCTGAAGCGAACTTATTTTTTAGAACTTTATCTTGCCAATTTCCAAAACCAGTTTCTTCAACAGCCATCTTAGCTAATTTTTCACTGTACCCTTTTATTCCCTCTACCATAGAACATATAATACTATCTATTTTCTCTTGAGAAAATGTAGCATATATTTTCTGAGCTTCCTTTGATTTTCTTATTAAATCTCTTACCTCTTGTCTTGACATCAAATCTCTATCCATTTTGCCTCCCTATTAAAACTTAAATATAATCAAGTATGTTTTCAACTGGGTTATTTATTTTACTAATATCCATATATTTATAAGATGATCCTGTAACTAAAACTATTGCCTCATCTATAGAACTCGTTTCTCCTCCTACAACAAAATAACATTTTCCTGCTAGTGTCCATCCTAAAACTAATTTAACTATATCTACATCAACACTTTTAATCACATGATCTAAAACTTTAACACCATCAGCTATATTCAAAAATTCAACTACACCTATTGCTTTAAATTTTTTATCTTCTCTTTTTCTATTTAATGCTTCTAAAAGCTTTTCACTTACTCCAGAGATAACTTGTTTACAACGTTCCCCTGTTAAATCTTTTAATCCATCTTTAACTGAAGAGTTATCTCCATAAACTATAAAATAATATTTTCCAGGACAAGTTACTCCAGCCTTATATATTTTTAATTCATTAAATTTTATAATTTTATCTAATTCCTCAATTCCCTTTGGAATACTATTGAATTCAACTATACCTAACGCTTTCATCTCTTCTCCTTTCATTTTTTTTAGGGAGTGACTAGCACGTCACTCCCTAATATATTTTACTACTTTGCTTCTTTTGGTAAGATTGCCTCTACATCTGAGTGTGGTCTTGGAATTACGTGAACAGAGATTAACTCTCCAATTCTATCTGCAGCTGCTGCTCCAGCATCTGTTGCTGCTTTTACAGCTCCAACGTCTCCTCTAACTAAAACACTCACAAGTCCTCCTCCAACAATCTCTTTTCCTATTAAAGTTACGTTTGCTGCTTTCACCATTGCGTCTGCTGCCTCTATCGCTGCTACTAATCCTCTTGTTTCTACCATTCCTAATGCATTTAAAGTTGCCATAAATATCCTCTCCTTATCTATTTTTTAGTTTTATCTCTTCTATTTACTACTGATTTTGTTTCTACTTCATCTACTATTTCTTCTACTATCACTTCATTTTCTTCTGGAAGCTCTACAATTATCTCTTCCTCTACTACCTTTTCTGTTGGAACCTCTTTTTTTTCTAACATATTGTATACTTCTTCAGTTGGTCTTGGAATTACATGACTTCCCATATAAACTCCTAATCTTTTAACTGCTTCAGCTGCCGCTTCTACTGCAACTTTTACAGCTCCAACGTCACCAACTATTTCAACTGTCACTATTCCACCTTTTACAAGATGTCTATTTAGTACCTCTACATCTGCCGTCTTACACGCCACATCTACAGCCTCTATCGCTCCAACCATTCCTCTTGTTTCAATCATTCCTAACGCTTTCATAATTTAAACAACTCCTTTTAGAACTTTAATGGATTTTGAGCAACATATTTCACAGCATCAGCAAAAGCATCACATGCTGCTTTACATGCTGATTGACTACCTGTTAAAAGTCCTCCTCCAAAGTTAGTTTCTGATGGTGGTCCAAAGAAAGCTGCTAATCTTACATCTGCTGCTTTTAATGCTACATCAAGTGCATACATAGCTTCTAAAGGTGGTGCTATTAAATATGCTAAAGCTTCTCCCTCTGGTACTCCTGCAGTTTTTGACAAATAAGTTCCTGTTCTTGAAACACAGTGAGCATAATATGCAATTGTATCATCATCATTAGCACTATAGAAACATGCTTCATTTTCTATAAAGTCTACTATTGCATTTAATCCACTTTTTACTTCAGCAGGTGTAGGTCCAGCTATTATTCCAATAACTTCTCCAGCTAATTTTGTATTTGCATTTGCTGCTCCACCATAAAATGATCTACCATAAACTACTTCAACTTCTGACATTTTTGTTGCATAATCTAATGCTGTATATGTTACATCATCACAATCTGCTGTAACTATTCCAATACTCTTATACCCTTTTGGAAGTTTGAACTCTTCCGCCATTTTATCATCTACATTTGGTATTAGCTTAACTGCTAAAACACTTGGTTTTATAGGATCGTTTGTCATTTTTTCCTCCTTATAATTTTAAATCTTGTCCGCTTGCTTTAGCGTCTAATATTTTCTTAATTATATGTGCCACATGTGCTCCTGCTTCCACTGCTGGAGTTCCTTTTTCATGTATATTTGATACAACTGTTCTCTTAGCTTCTGGTATTCCTACATATCCTTTATATGTTATATATGCACTCATACTTTCTGCAGTTGCTAGTCCTGGTCTCTCTCCAATTAATACACAAGTTACTGTTGCACCAAGTGTTTCAGCTACGTCATCTGAAGCAGCAACTCTTCCATATTTCAAGAAAAATGGTGTTCCTGTATCTATTCCATAAGCTTTTAATCCATTTAATAGTGCTGGAAGTATATTTTCAACGTTTGCTTCTACTGCTGTTGAACTAAGACCATCTGAAACATAAACTTGAACTGTTGGATTTTGTTTACATCTCTCTTTTAAAACTTTCACAGCTTCATCTGATAATCTTCTTCCTAAATCTGGTCTTGTTATATATTCATCTTTAGAGTTACATCTTGTTTGAACTGTAAATAGATTATTTTTAGCTAATATTTCATCTGAAACATCAGTAAATACAGCATCTTGTGCTGAAGCGTGATCAGCTCTAAATCTTAACATTGTTGATGTTGTATATCTTGTTCCAGCTCTTCCAATTCCAACTCTTGCTGGTGTTTTTCTTTTATACTTTAATAACTCCTCTCTATTTTTTGGATTCACTACGTCTATAACTTCTCTTAAATCAATTTTAGTTATGTCCTCTACCTCTTCCAAATTAGAAAGTGTTTTTTCAACTCTCTCTTTTACTTTTTCTAAAGCCTTTCCCTCTCCATCCATCTCTTTTAAAACTTGTGATATTATATCTTTCAACTCTTTTTCAGAAATCATTATTCTCTCCTCCTATAAAAATAGTGATGCATCTCCTGCAAGATTAGTTAAATTTCCATCCTCATCTCTGATACCTACTTTTTCTAGCCACTCCTCAAACTCTTTTATAGGTTTAACATTTAATGTTTCTCTTAAAGTTTGAATATCATGATATCCTGTAGTTTGGTAGTTTAACATAATATCATCTCCAGCTGGAACTCCCATAAAATAGTTACATCCAGCTGCTGTTAATAAAACAGCTAAGTTTTCAATATCGTTTTGGTCTGCCTTCATATGGTTTGTATAACAAACGTCAACTCCCATAGATAATCCATGAAGTTTTCCCATAAAGTGGTCTTCTAATCCAGCTCTTGTAACTTGTTTACTATCGTAAAGATACTCTGGACCTATAAATCCAACTACGGTATTAACTATAAATGGATCATACTTTTTAGCAAATCCATAACATCTTGCTTCCATTGTTAATTGATCCACACCATTATGTCCATCTGAAGAAAGTTCAGAACCTTGTCCTGTTTCGAAATACATTACATTTGGTCCAGCTGCTGTTCCATGAGTTAAAGCTAATTGTCTTGCTTCCTCTATCATATCTCCAGTTATTCCAAAAGCTTCATTTGATTTTTGTGATCCAGCTATACTTTGGAATATTAAATCTGTAGGAGCTCCTTTTCTTATAGCTTCCATTTGAGTAGTTACGTGAGCTAGTACACATATTTGTGTTGGTATATTAAATTTTTTCTTTATCTCATCAAATCTTTGTAAAACTCTAACAACACTATCTACAGTATCATCAACTGGATTTAATCCTATTAAAGCATCTCCAACTCCATAGCTTAATCCTTCTAGTAGTGAAATCATTATTCCATCTGGATCATCTGTTGTATGATTAGGTTGCAGTCTAGCTGCTAGAATCCCTTTTCCTCCAATTGTTGTGTTACAATGTTTTTTTACTTGAATTTTACTCGCCGCTCTAATCAAATCTAAATTTGACATTAACTTTGTAACTGCTGATATCATCTCTGAAGTTAATCCTCTTCTTATCCACTGAATCTCTCTATCTCCATTTTCAGTAGCTAATAACCACTCTCTTAATTCACCAACAGTCCATTCTTTTATCTCTTCATATACCTTTAAGTTTAAAGCGTCTATTATAATTCTTGTAACCTCATCTTGATCATAAGGAACTGCAGGATTCTCTTTAAACTCTTTAAGTTTTATATTAGATAATACCTCTTTTGCTGCCACTCTTTCCTTTGTACTTCTTGCTGCTATTCCAGCTAACTCATCACCTGATTTTTCTTCATTTGCTTTAGCCATAACATCATATAAATTTTCAAATACATAGTCTTGGCCAAAAAGTCTTGTGTGTAATCTCATCAAACTCACCCCAATCTATTTTTTTATTTAATAACTTAAAACTAATGTCTTTACAATTACTGGTAATACGCTTCCACTTCCAAGAGGAAGTCCAATATCTACAAAGTCACCATCATTAACTTTTATACTGTCTATACAAACTATTGGAATCCTATTTTCAGATTCTAATATTAAGCACTGTCCTAAAACTTTTCCTATGTCTTCCTCTACTATAATTACTAGTCTTTTAAATCTTTTCATCACCTCGTAAATATTTTTAGACATCTCTTGTATATCTTTATATTTAAGTCCTTTTCTACCACTTAATCCAATAGCTACATCTTGATATCCATCATCTGCTTTAAACCACTCTAATTTTTTTTCTAAAACTTTTACTAAATCTTTATAATCAAAATTTTTATCTGCATCATTTATTTTCAATATAGGAAGATTTTTTATTGGAAGAACCTCTTTAGCATAACTTATTGTACTTCCACTTATCTCAGTTGTATGAGAACCTGCTCCTACAACTGTAGCTCTTATAGTTTCTCCTAATCTCACTGTATTTATTTTTTCTTTTTCAAATTTTCTTTTTATACAAACTCCTAAAAGTGGACCGATATCATCATAGGTATAGTAATCTTTCTTTTCAGGTTCAGTGTAGATAAAATCAGCTACACCTCCTGAGAAACTAATAAACTCACCTTTCAATAGAGTTCTATAGTCTTTATCTGTTATTAGTAATCTGTAATCTTCACTTTTAAATTGAGTATTTCTTACTGCTTCTAAAAGAATTTCAGCTATTTTATCACATAAAATTTCTAAATCTCTTTCACTAGCAATCTCTCCAACTTTTAAACTCCTTAAATTCAATCTTTCAATAAGCTTTTCATATTTTTTAAAAATATATGCTATCTTTAAACTATTTTTTTCAAACTTTATTAATCTACCACCTATATCTAAACAAGTTGTGTCTTCAACCTCCCCCTTATCAAATAAAGAGATATTTGTTGTTCCACCCCCTATATCTAAATTATAGATACTTGTATTATTCTCTTCTGAAAACTTCATAGCCCCTGAGCCTTTTCCAGATATTATACTTTCTAAATCTGGTCCAGCTGTTGCTACGACAAAATCTCCAGCCATTCCACTTAAAGCTTTTAGTACCTCTCTAGCATTACTTTTTCTAGCTGTTTCTCCAGTTATTATCACAGCTCCTGTACTTATCTTATCTCTAGGAACTTTAGAAGCTTCATACTCATCTTTTAATATTTTTTTTAAAGCTTCTATATCAATTTCGTAAGAATTTACAAGTGGTGTTGTATAGATTTTACTTCTATAAAAAATCTCTTTGTCCACAATTTTTATTTGAGGAACTCTTGCTCCAGAAGATAGATTTTCTAAAGTTATTTTCGAAAAAACTAACTGAGTTGTAGATGTTCCAATATCAATTCCCACACTTATAATCTCTTCCTTCACTAAATTTACCTCCTAATTAGAACAAAAAAAGCTAAAGAAATATAGTTACCCACTATATTCTTTAGCTTCTTTGCTATTTTAAAATATACAACCTTGTATATTTAATATTCATTTTTTATTTCAAACTTAACTGTTGTACCTTTTCCTACTTCACTATTAATCTCAAAACTACCTTTTAACTGCTCTTTTATTATTTTTTCCACTATCATTAGTCCCAAACCAGAAGATGATATCTTTTCTTGAGGAATTCCGACCCCATTGTCAGAAATTGTAATTCTTGAAAAGAAGTGATCTTTCTGAATAAATATTTTTACCTTTCCAGCTACATCGTCTGGAAAAGCATAATCTACTATATTTTGGATAATTTCATTTATAACTAAAGCAATCGCTGTAGCTTTCTCAGATGAGATATTAAAGTTATCTCCAATAATAGTAAACTCTATTTTTTCTTTTTTGTCAATAGTTTTTGTTGAATAATTTTTGTATATTAAGTCAACTATTTCTCTGATATTAAGATTATCGAATCCTTTTTCGGACAAAACCTCATGTGTTATAGCTATACTTAAAATCCGACTGATAGTTTCATCTAAGATTTTTTTAACCTCTCTATTTTTAGATCTTCTACTTTGAATCCTTAATAAACTAGCAATTGTTTGCAAATTATTTTTTACTCTGTGGTGTATCTCTTTGATTGCCACAGATTTCAAAATTATCTCTTGCTCTTTACTTTTCTCTTGGGTTATATCTCTAACTATCATAATCACATTTTGCCTTTTTTTATTTTCTAGAGTTGCGAAATAACTAACTGATAAAACCATATCTAATATACTTATCTCAACTACATCTATCTTTTTATTTTGTAATATATTATTAAACTCCACGCTGTTGATAACTATATTTTGAAATGTTTCACCTACAATATTTTTTCCAAATCCCATTTTTTCATAGATAGATTTAGCTACTCCGTTGGCATAAGTTACAGTTTCATTATTATTAAATATAACTATTCCATCTTTTATAAGCTCTGGTATTGTATATCTACTTTCTAAAAAGTTACTCATTAACTCCTCTGGAGTTTCTACATCTCCTATTTTTAAAAGAGTTTTCTTTTTATCAGAATGCTCTAATATCAAAACACCAATGATTTCATTACTCTCATTTTTTATAGCAATTACATTTTGTAAAACAGTTTCTCCCTCTTGAGTTATAGCTTTATAATTTTTAGATGGCATTCCAGTTTGTAAAGTTCTTAAAACAGCTGGTTCATTTTTATAAAGAGCTACCTCTCCAGCTATATTTTTAGAATACATACTTCCTGTTTCAGGTTTTGAATGATGTACTACTAAAGCTTTCTCTCCATCTTTTGTAGGACAGTCTATAAATGTGTCCACACCTAAAACGTTACTTAAAATTATAGCTGTTTCCTCTAATTTTTGTATTTTATCTATATCTTGCGTTGTTAGAGTAGCACACATTTTACAATAAGTTTTTATCATAACAGCTCTCCAGTAGTATTTATAATTTCAGATAGCTGACAGATTGATATTCTCTTTTCCATGCTTATTTTTCTAATTTTTGTATATGCTTCATCCTCAGTTAAAGAGTATTTACACATTAAAATACCTTTGGCTTTCTCTAACATCTTTCTCTCTTTTAGTTTTCTTTCACTTAACTCTAAAGCATTTTTTAGTTTTATTTTTTCACTATAATTTTTATACAACAAATCCATCTGTGACAAAAGAATCTTTTCATCTAATGGTTTTATTAAATACCCTGACACATCATATTCAGTAGCCTCTTTTATATAGTTTTCCACGCTATAAGCTGTTAGCATAATTATGCAATTTTTATACTCCTTTTCTTTTAAAATTTTTGCCACATTTGTTCCTAAAAGAAAAGGCATCTTCAAATCTAAAAGTAAAATATCTGGAGTATATCTAAGCGCTAGTTCAACAGCTTCTAGTCCATCCTTAGCTTCCCCTAAAACATCGTATTCATTTTCTTTTAACATCTCCACAAGATCCATTCTTATCAATGAATCATCCTCTGCTACAACAACGGTTTTTCTCATTAACTCACCTCAAAAAAGTTTTTAAGCACTCCACTCCCTTTAAACTTTTCAAGTCCATAGGAAAGATCTTTTCAACTCCTGCATTCTCTAGTATCTTTTCGGCATCTTTACAATTTTCCTCTAAATCAATTTTAGTTATTGCCCCCAAGACTTTTTTTCCTAGAAACATACTTGCAAAATTTGGTGGATATAGATTTTCCTCATCTGTTGCTGATTGAATTAATATTATGATATCTGCATCTATAGAAACAACATTTAAAGCTTTATAGTATACTTTATTTTCTAAATACTCTCCTGGTGTATCAATTATCTTTCCAATATAATCTACCATCTGTGTTTTTTTGTACTCAACTTTTTGATTATTTAAAATTTGAGTTAATGTTGTTTTTCCACTTCCAGTTTTTCCTACTAACATTATTTTCATATCTTAAGACCTCGAAATATTTGTAATCGAAAAATTTAAAGATGTTTTTAAGTATTCCATAATTGCTTCTAAAGAACTTTCTATACTTGAAACATCTCCTGTTATAACTAAAGTTCCACTAAATCTGTCTAAAAATCCTATCTCTATTGCTCCTGATTTTGTTGCTATATCTGCTGCTATTATTGCTGCTTCTCCTGGAGTTATTGTCAATATCCCTATAGCATTTTTATTTTCAACATTTAGCCCCATTTTTTTATAGATATCTATATTTGGATGAGCTATTAGATGTGCTAGTGTCACTTGCTTTCCTGGTACATACTCCTGAATCATTCTAACTTTTTCCATAGTTATACCTCTTTTGTTTTTATTTTACTTCATTTGTTTACAATTAAATCACAAATGTCTATTTTTTTCAAGGATAAAAAAATTGCAACTTCTATAAAGTTGCAACCTACATAGTTTTTATATCAAAATATTTTTAGCTTTTAAATTCAAATTGATTTTTTTTAGGAAACAATCCAAATAAACCTCCAGTATGAACAAATAAAATATTTTTAGAGTTTTTGAAACTTCCTTTTTTTATTTCTTTATGAAGTCCAAACATAGCTTTCCCAGTGTACACAGGGTCTAAAATTACTCCCTCTTTTTTTGCTAAATCCCATATAAAATTTAATTCCTCTTGAGTACTTAAAGCATACCCATCTCCTACATAACCATCAATTATATCCATATTCTCAGAGTTCACTTTTTCTAAATCTTTTTTATTTAAATATTCTTTACTCTCTTCAATAATCTCTTTTACTTTTTCTTTGAAAAATTCAGCAGTATCGCAAACATTAAATCCTACAACTCTTCTTTTCCCATCTAAATATATATCATTTCCCATATGAATTCCAGCATATGTCCCACCAGAGCCTACAGCTACTACAACAGTATCAAATTTTGTATCTGATTTTTCCTCAAACTCTAAAACCTCTTTAACAAAATTTATATACCCTAAACTTCCAACTCCATTAGATGCACCTTCAGGTATTATATAGCCTTTTCGTCCATCTTTTTCTAGCTCTTTTACTATACTTTCCATTATCTCTTGTCTACTATTACTATATTCATCTGATGTTATAAATCTAATATCAGCTCCTAAAAGTCTATCAACAAAGTAGTTTCCATCTACCTCAGGTTCCTCATTAGTTCTTAAAACTAAAACTGATGAAAGCCCTGCTTTTATGGCTGCTGCTGCAGTTGATCTAGCATGATTTGATTGTATTCCACCACAAGTAATTAATGTATCACATCCCTGGTCTATAGCCTCTTTAATTGAATACTCCAACTTTCTAACTTTATTTCCAGATACTTCACTTCCTGTTTGGTCATCTCTTTTGAAAAAAATATTAACTCCCAACTCTGCTGAAATTTTTTCTAATTTTTCAATCTTTGTAGGTAAATTTGCAATATTAATTTTGTTGTTCATTAAATTTCCCCCTTTTTATTATAAGTTCTGATTTTTTAAGATTATATCACATTAATTTTATATAGGTAAAAAACTTTATTTAAAATAAAATTTTTACTATTGACTTAACAATACATTGAATGTAAAATTATTTCATAATAGTTTAAGAAAATACAAAAGGAGTGAACTGTGAATAATAAAATACCTAACGATTCAATTACAGCATCAGCAAATTTATCTCATTTTGGTAATAATGAAGTTTCTTTAGTTCTTGACGGCAATTTAGAAACTGTTTATGCTTCTAATGGAAGTTATCCTACTAGTTCTTACGGTGATATCTATTTTAAACTACCTCAACACAGAGTACTTGAAAAAATAGATTTTTATACAAGTAATCTTAGAGGATGGGGACTCATTCAAAGTTTTGAAATTCTATATAAAAATAATATATCTACAGCAGACTGGATCTCTGTATTTAGATCATCTAATTGGGAAACAAGCGAAGGTTTAAGAATAGCTGAATTTTCTCCAGTTTTTGCCAATGAAATTTGTATTCGAGTTCATGGAAGTAACGGAAGATTTATTACTATGAATGAAATAAGTTTTTATAGTAGTTTAATGCAAGAGCTTAATATGCTCACATTTTTCGATGAAATCAATGGTGATTTTATACTTTCAGATTTTTTAACTTTAGCAATAATTGATGAAGTTCAAAATGATATAAAAGATTTTCCAGAGTTATACAGTGTTAGTGAAATAGTTAAATACCTATTTTTCTCTAAAATGACTACAATTAAATATAATGAAGTGGCAATCTCTAAAAACAACGCAATCACTACTGGTGAGTTTTGTAATACTTTAAAAATTGTTAAAACAAGCAAACTTAACTCTTTAGGAATGTTTGTTAAAAATAGTAAAAATGTAATATTCATATCTAACTCTGATTGTGAAATAGTTTGTTTTGAAGATAGAAAAGATTTTCATTACAATAAAACTATAAAATTAGCAAGAGGAATAAATAAAGTTTTTATCCCTAAATCTGGAGAACTTTTTCTAATAGGTGACCTTAATGAAAATATATATATTAGAGGGTATGGATTTAATGAATCAAGTGTATTTAAAATGGGAGAAAGTAAATTCACACAATTTTTAAACTTACAAAATGGTAGAAAAAATATGTTTATAGAGGGTAAAAACTTTATTGCTAATATTGATACTAATTGGATTAAAAACAGTTTCGATGAACATCGTTTTTTAGATGCAATTATCACTATTGATGCTTACTATGACTACTTATATGCAATCTTAGATACACCTTTATATTTTGATAAAAATATAATCAAAAGATTATTATGGCAGGGAGATTCTGAAGAAAGAGTTGGAATAAAAAATACAGATATTGGAAGTATTTTAAACTTTGGTGGAGATGCAAGTTTATTTTTCAAAAATGGAATTCACAATTTTGCAACACCTTTAATTTGTAGATTAACTGCTGAAGAAATGGTTTCTAATGAATTTTTCTCTAAAGAGTTAGGTGACCTTTTAAAACTTGGATTTTATAAAACTTTTGAATTTAAATACAATAAAGTTTTGGCTCTAACAGGAGAAGATAAAAAAGATATATTTATAAAAATCATGCTATATTCAAATTCTGATAGATTTATAACTAGACTTTTTAGAAAATACTACACATATGAATTTTCTGAAAATGAAAATCCTTTAGATAAATTAGCTCTTTGGTTAAGTGAGTTAATTTGTAGAAATGTAGCTTCTCTTTTCATACAAAAAGGATATACTCTTTCACAAGACACTATTAATCTTTGCAATAAATATCCTAATCTATTTTTAGATATAGATAATATAACTTTTGAAAATCATAAGGAATTTTTTAGAAGAGAAAGAGAGTTGTTCAATCAATATTACTTAAATAGAATACAGCAGGAGGCGACAAGATAGATATGGATTTAAAAGAGTTCGTTCCAGAATTGATTTTTATTAGAAATGGTAATGCACCTAGTTCAAAAACTTTCACTTTAAAACTCAACGATTACTCAGTGGTTACTAATTTAATTTTAGAGAGCCAAAACAATATTTTTCCTTCATCTTTAAATATTCAATTTAAAGATTTTTTAAATAATACTATAAATCTACATGCTAGAGAAATTAGTGAAGAAGGAAATATTCAAAAATGGGAACTTGATCCTGTGTTAACAAGAGAGGTTAAAGTTTTAATAGAAGATGACGAAGCCTCTATTATAAATGTTACTCCTGTTATTGTAAACGGAAGAAAGTATTATAAAAATGAAGATGTTGATACAAGAATAAAATTAAATGAAGTAGAGATTAGTTCTGAAAACCAAAATAAAGAGTTTTATTTTAAACTTCAAGAATCAAGAATTGTAGATAGGATAGAGTTTATTCCTAATGGAGAGTTCGAATTATTTTATTCATCTGGTGATAACCAAGATTTTGTAAAAATAACTGTTGAAGCTGATAGCAGTAGTGGAACTTATAAATTTTTACCTATTATGATGAAAAAACTATTTATAAGAAGTAGTAATCCTCTAACAGTAAACTTTTTAGAGAATACAAATATATTCATCTTTAACTACATCTCTTATGAAATAGACTCTCTTTTCACAGATAATACCTTTACAGCATTAAATGAAGGTATTACCTATAACACAATAAAAGCTATTAGCTCTAAAGTACATACTACTGAAGAGTATATTTTAAAGTTAAATTTAGCTAAAAAACTACTAACTGGAAAAGAGGATGGAAAAACTATGATATACAGAAATGATAAGTTTGAAATGTGGAAAGAGTTTTCTCTAAGCGAAAACCTAGCTCATGGTTATATTGAAGTTGAATATACTGATAACTATGGAAATATTTTTACAAAAGTTCCTCTATCTATTGATGAAAATAAAGTTACATTTAAACCATTTTTTGCAAAAGATATAACTTTTAAAATATATGGAGCAAACCAAGAAAATCTTACTATTACTGGTGCTCCTTTTAGAGAGGATTATTACTCTGAAATCGATGAGGATACTAGAATAGATAAATCTACAATTACAGCTACATCTGGTTGCGGTCATTATGCACATCTTGTAGCTCAAAGAGCTGTTGACGGAGATGAAGCAACTCAGTTTCATAGCAATCCATTTACATCTATAGGTTATGGAGATGTATATTTTTCTTTTAGCCAAGAAAAAGTTATTGATAGAGTTCATGTTTTAACAAGACCTAACTCTTTAGGAAGAATTCAAAACTACACTTTACTTTATAAAGAAAGCTCAGAAGATGAGTGGATGGAAGTTGCTCAATGTTTAATGGATGGGATTTCTGGCAACTGGAGAAACGTTCACTTTAAACCAATCTTAGCTAAAGAACTTTGTGTTAGAGTTACGAAAGGAAATGATGATCATGTTTTAATATATGAAACTGAATTTTTCCGATATAATCGTCTTTACGATACTTTAATGGAATGTTTTACAGATGAAACTAAAACATCTTTAGTTGATAAGGTTGACTTAGAATATTTAAGATATTTAAGAACACTTTTGGCTAATACTGCTGAATATAACTCTATTTATAAAGAGATTGAAAACCTTTATTTAGAAAGCATTGAACCTAACGTATTTAAAGCTGAAAATCTAAAAGAATACTCTGTAGTTACAGGATTACAATTTGTTGCTTTAGAAAATATTTTAAGAGCGGATATTAGATATTTCGATAAGCAAGAAAAAGCATTTAAGCTAAAAAATATTGAGATTACTCATTTAGAAAACAATCAAAAAGTTGTTAATTTTACAGAAATATACACAGATAACTTTGAACTTTTAATCTATGGAACTTACGAAATTTATGGTGTTGAAGCAATTATAGAAAATATTGAAAACTACTCTTTCAATACTGATGAAGATACAAAATATAATAATGACAATGTAATAATTGATTATTATGCAGTAGATAACGTAATCTATAATATGATTAAATTCTCTGAAAAAAAATTAATTTCGAAATTTTTAACAACTTTTGAAGATAGATTCTCAATTTATTGTGAAAACCCATTGACAAAAGAAAGATATCTTTACAATGAAAATAATCAGTTTAATTCTAGAATTGAACCTATGTTTATTTCAGAGCTTTTTATTAAAACTGCAAATCGTAGAATAAGAAAAGATGAACTTTCTACTTATATCCATAACTTTTTAGAAGACGATTTAAATGAGCTTTTTGTTGATAAAACTTTTACATCTCTAAAGGATGATGTAACATTTGAAAAAATACTAAAATTAGAGGAAAGAGTTCTCGTAACTCAAGAGTATATAGATAAAATTCAATTGGCTAAAGATTTATTCAGAGAAAGGGTTTTTTATAAAGATATCGATTATTCTAACAATGATTTAAGAGTTATTAATCATCTTAAACTTAAATTAAAAAATAATATTAACACTTTATATGGAGTTGAAATACTTTATGTGGATAGCTTAGGAAATAATAGAGTTTTAAAAACTATAAACTATACACTAAAAGAGAATGAAATTGATATAAATTTCTCTTCTATATACACCCAAGACTTCAAAGTTAGAGTTTTTCTAGAAGAGATTGAAAAATGGAAACCTCACTATATCGAAATTATTCCATGTACTCAAAGTGATTATTACGTAATAAACGACTTATTTACTGAAATTCCACAAAATACAATAAAAGGTATATCTAGATGTGGTTCACATAAACCTATTGAAAATGCTCTTGATGGAGATTTAGAAACTAATTTTTATGGAAGCAGTATAGGAGATGTTGAATTTATTTTTGAAACGCCTAAAGTTGTGGATCAATTTAGATATGTTTGTAAATCTATAAACGGTAATATAAAAAGTGGTGAAATTTATTATAAAGAAACTAGCAGTGACCAATGGAGATTTGCTACTACCTTCTCAATAGGTAACTCTGCTAATGATGAAGTAAAAATTTTAAAAATTCCACCTGTTTTAGCTAAAGAGGTTATGATAAGAACTTTAGAATCAAGTAGTAACTCAGTATCTCTTTATGAAGTAAATTTCAAAATTTACAATCCTATTCATGCTAGAATAAAAGATATATTTAATGATGATTTTACAAAAGTAAAACCTGGAATCGGAATTAAAGATATTGAAGAGATTGAAAAATATGTAACTGAAGACAAAGAGTTAATTGTAGCTTTAGAACTAGCAAAAGTTTTTATAAATAATAATAGCTCTAATCCTTTTGATGTTCTTTCAATTAAAGCTTTAGAAAAAACTAATAGTTTTTACTTTAATCGAATAAATGCAAATAGTACTGGAAATCTTTATATGACTCCTCACTATTTAAAACCAAACCAAGATTATATATTTGTCTTTAACAGAACTATTACAGGAACTTTAACTAGCTTCTTAGGAAAACCAAATCCTAACTGTAACTTTAATTTTAAACAAGGAATAAATATTATAAATCCTGGTGACCAACAGGGACAACTATTTTTACAAGGTTCTAGAGAATCTGAAATTAGAATGTATACTTTAAGTGAATTAGATAACGGATTAACTTATCGTTATGGATATGATTCTTTTAAAGAGTTTTATCAAAAATCTAAAATAGAGAGTATTATGCCTGAATATCACAGTTGCAATTTAGCTTATATCGAAGGAGTTAATACAATAGCTGCTTTTGACATCGATTGGTTAAAAAGTAATATTAAACCTGAAAACTTTTTAGACGTTCTAAGAACTAGAGATGAATATATCGACTTTTTATATAATTTAGTTGGAGCTAATAAAGCGTTTGATGAGCCTATCCCTTACAAAAGATTAATGTGGACAGGATTAAGTACAAATAATCCTCACGCTGGTGTTGGTACTGGAAATGGATATACAGCTTATAGTGGAGGCCCTTTAGCATTTAATCATTTAACTAAAGAAAGATATGCACATCACTGGGTTGTTGGACACGAAGTTGGACATGAGCTTGATAACAATGGTTATTTAATGGGATTATTCGGTGAAGTTTTCAATAACTGGTTTGCTGAATCTGGAATATTAGAGTATATCCATGGCGGTGGATGGTCTAATGACAACATCATCACAAATGAAGAAATCTCAATATATGATGCTGACTATTGGGGAAAGCTTGCTTTCTGGTTTAAAATGAGATATTTCTATAATGATAAAGAGTTTATAATAAAAATGAATGAGTATATGCAAGCAAATCCTACAACTTCAAATGAAGATGCTGCTTCTAAACTTGCTATGTTCACTTCAGATATATTAAATAGAGATACTAGTGACTACTTCTTACGTCATAGTTTCCCAATTTCTCAAGAAGCTATCGATGTTTGTAAAACATATCCACCTTTTGCTATTCCTATTTGGCAAATAAATTGGAACAACAAAGAGGAGTTTATAGCTGAAGAAAATAGATTATTCTTAGAAAAACTTATAACTGTATAATTTTAAAATAAGCTTTAAAAGAGTTGTGGAGCAGTATTTCTTCATAACTCTTTTTCTATATTAGTATAATTTTTTAAAACAATTTAATTTATTTGTATTTTTTTATTGACACACTCTAAGTTACGTGTTATACTTATTTAGTAAAGATAACGCGGGATAGAGCAGTTGGCAGCTCGTCGGGCTCATAACCCGAAGGTCGTTGGTTCGAGTCCAGCTCCCGCCACCAAAATTTAATATATGAACTTTTAACTGTCAGTTTTGGCAGTTTTTTTATTTTTTGTAATTTTTACTCTTGTTTATTGACAAAAATTGAGGTATATAGAGATTATTATAAGTTTTTTTGGGAGGTATATTATGAAAAAAATTTTTACACTTTTAATCTCTTTACTTTTATCTATTGGTATTTTTTCAGCCGAAGAGAAAGAGACTGGTGAACTGCTTATTTATGCTGGACTTATGGAAGACCACGCAATTGCAGCTGCTAAAGAGTTTGAAAAAGAAACTGGAATCAAAACAAAATTCGTTAGAATGAGTAGTGGAGAAATTTTAGCTAGAGTTAGAGCTGAAAAAAATAATATGACTGCTTCTGTTTGGTATGGAGGACCTATTGATGCTTTTGTAGCTGCTAATGAAGAGGGACTTATTCAACCTTATAAATCTCCAAATGCTACTGATATTGGTGATAAATTTAAAGATCCAAATGGAGTTTGGACAGGAATCTATGTAGGGTATTTAGGTTTTGTTGCTAACAAAGAAGTTTTAAAAGAACTAGGAGTTGAAATGCCAAAATCTTGGCAAGATCTTTTAAAACCAGAGTATAAAGGTGAGATTGTTACAGCTCATCCTGGTTCATCTGGCACTGCATATACAATGTTAGCTACTGTTATTCAACTTATGGGACCTGAAGAGGGAATGAAATATATGCAAAAACTTAATGGACAAGTTAGACAGTATACAAAATCTGGAACTGCTCCTGGTAGAATGGTTGGTCTTGGAGAAACTGCTATTGGAATCACTTTTTTACACGATGCTATAAAATATAGAAAAGAAGGATATGAAGATATTATAATGGCTGCACCTGCTGAAGGAACAGGTTTTGAAATTGGTGGAGTTGCTGTTTTAGCTAATGGTCCAGATCAAGTTTCAGCTAAAAAATTTGTGGATTGGTCACTATCTAAAAAAGCACAAGAGCTTGGACAAACTGTAGGTTCTTATCAATTTTTAACAAATACAACTGCTGTTCCTCCTTCTGAAGTTGAAGAGATTAAAGGAGCAAAACTAATAGAGTACGACTTTGATTGGGCTGGTAAAAATAGAAAAAATCTTTTAGATGAATTTAGTAAAGCTACAAAAGCTGAAGTTCCTACAAAATAGTAAGGAGATAACTATATGAATGTACAAAATAAAACAAAGGTTCAATTAAAAATTTCAAATGAAATCAAAAGTTTCAAAAAAGTTTTTAATGACCCTATTCTTTTCTCTACAATTATTTTTGTAATAGTTATTATATTACTTTTTACAATACTTCCTTTATTCAATATTTTAAAGGAAAGTTTTACTGCTAATAATACTTTTTCTTTCCAACATTATATAGAGGTTATGAACCTTCCTGAAAGTTTAAATATCATCAAAAATACCATTTTATTAGGTATCGTAACCTCTATTTTTTCTACTGGAATTGGATTTTTCTTTGCCTATGGTATGACTTATTTAGAACTACCTCTGAAGAAAATTTTTAATAGTGTCGCTATTCTTCCTATAGTTTCACCACCTTTTGTTGTAGCTTTATCTGCCATTTTACTTCTTGGAAGAAGAGGTTTTATAACACGAGGAATTCTAGGAATAAAAAATGCTGATATCTATGGTTTTCACGGATTAGTTTTAGTACAAGTTTTAACCTTTTTTCCTGTTGCATATTTGATGCTAATAGGCTTATTACAAAGAATTGATCCATCTGTAGAAGAAGCTGCTAGGGATTTAGGTGCATCTCGGTGGGATGTTTTTAAAACTATAACCTTTCCTCTAATGATTCCAGGAATTGCCAATGCTTTTTTAGTTATTTTTATTCAAACTATAGCTGATTTTAGTAATCCTATGGTTATTGGTGGAAACTTTACAACTGTTGCTGTTCAGGTTTATCTTCAAGGGATAGGAAACTATGATATGGGAAGTGCCACTGCTCTTTCTATAATTCTCGTTTTAATATCTCTTTCTATATTTGTAACTCAAAAATATTACATAAGTAAAAAGTCTTATGTTACTGTAACTGGAAAAGTTTCTAGAGAACGTGAAAAAATAAAGGAAAAATCTATAACATTGCCTATTTTTATAATTATGTCTCTTTTAACTATTTTTGTACTTATGATGTATATCACAATACCTATTGGTTCTCTTGTTAAACTTTGGGGAATAAACTACTCTCCATCTTTAGATCATTATAAATATGTTTTTGACTTAGGTATGAAACCTATTATTGATACAACTATTTTATCCTTAATATCTACTCCTATAACTGGAATCTTAGCTATGATTATTGCATTTTTAATAATTAGAGGAAAGTTTATTGGAAAAGGATTTATAGAATTTTCTACAATGATGGCCATTGCAATTCCTGGAACTATAGTTGGACTTGGTTATGTTATCACGTATAATACCAAACCTTTTATTTTAACTGGAACTGCAACTATCTTAATAATAGCTTTTATCATGAGAAATATGCCAATTGGAATTCGTTCTGGTATGGCTGCCCTTCAACAAATTGATCCATCTATTGAAGAAGCTGCAATGGTTTTAGGTGCAAATAGTAAGAAAGTATTTACTTCTATTACTCTTCCTATGGTTAAACCTGCATTTTTTAGTGGATTAGTCTACGCATTTGTTAGAAGCATGACTTTAGTTAGTACTGTTATATTCTTAGTTTCTGCAAATTATAATCTTCTAACAGTTGCTATTATGAATCAAATTGATGTAGGAAAAATAGGTGTTGCTTCAGCATATTGTACAATTTTAATCATCGTTGTTTTCTTGGTTATTGGAATTATGAAAATGGTCTTAAAACAGATGGGAATCGATGAAATTACAGAATAATAGGAGATAGAATATGGGTGCTAAAAGAGTTAAATTTGAAAATTTAAATAAAATTTTTTTAACAGATGATGATCGACAAGTTAAAGCTGTAGATAATTTTAATTTAGATATTAATCCTGGGGAGTTTGTTTGTTTACTTGGGCCATCTGGTTGCGGTAAAACAACTACTTTAAGAATGCTTGCTGGTTTTGAAATTCCAACAGATGGTCATATCTACATTGGAGATGAAAATGTTGAGCGAATAACTCCTGATAAAAGAGATACTACAATGGTTTTTCAGAACTATGCACTGTTCCCTCACATGAATGTTTTTGATAATATCGCTTATGGATTAAAGTTACAAAAATTATCTAAAATAGAGATTAATGAACGAGTAAATAAAATACTTTCTCTTATGAAAATGGAGGATTTTGCCAACAGAGTTCCATCCCAAATGTCTGGAGGTCAACAACAAAGAGTTTCTTTAGCTAGAGCTTTAGTAATGGAACCTGGAGTTTTACTATTTGATGAACCTCTTTCTAACTTAGATGCTAAACTTCGTATACATATGAGAGACGAGATTAGGAAAATCCAACAAGAAGTTGGCATAACATCAATATATGTAACTCATGATCAATCTGAGGCAATGGGACTTTCAGATAAAATTGTTATAATGAAAGATGGTAAAATTCAACAAGTTGGATCTCCAATAGAGGTTTATCAAAGACCTATCAACGAATTTGTTGCCAACTTCATTGGAAAAGCAAATATTTTTCCAGCTATTGTTTTAGAATCTTCTGAAACTTTTACAATTGTTAAAATTTATGAAAAAGAGTACAAGGTAGAGCACAATGAAAAATTAGAGATAAACTCTACGGTAAAAGTTCTAGCAAGACCTGAAACTATTTTAATTGGTGCTTCTGAAATGAATGGACTAGTTACAAGAAGTATGTTTATGGGAGGACATCATGAGTATGAGATTCTCATTGATTCTAACTTTAAAATTGAAGTTTCTTTAAATAATCCCATGAATAAAAAAATATATAAAGTTGGAGAAAAAATAGAGTTTGGATTGGATATTAATTCTCTTCATATAATTAAAGAGTAGTCATATTTTCCTCTCATAAAAAGTAAAAGGTGCAGTTCAAAACTAAATGAACTTGCACCTTTTTAATTTTTTTAATTCTTATGAGAACTGAGCATCACATAGCCCACAACCTGAGCAAACATGCCCATTGTAAGAGAATGCGATTTTCTGAGCTTTTTGTTTTTTTCTTAACTCTGCCACATGTCCCTCTCCCTCTCCATTAACATGATATTTTAGCATTTCAACTAAATTATCCATACACGAAGATAACCCTTTTATTGGAGCTCCTGAACATGGATTATCATCTAAAAGAGCGATAACTTTATCTACTTCCATTCCAGGTAGCAATTTAGATATTGCATTTAAGTTTCCTGGACATCCTTTCACTGCTGAAAATGATGCTATTTTCCCATCTTTTACCTCTACAGTCATCTCTTTAGAGCAGGCTCCATAAGGTACCTCTGTAAACTTAACATCTTTTTTTACTTCTGCATTAGCAAAAGTACCCATCATTAAAGCTCCAGCTAATAAAAATAAATTTCTTTTCATAATTTTTCCCCCTTGTATTTTTATATTGTTAATATAGCTATATAGCTCATTATTTTCAATATGTCAAATAAAAAATTACTGTTTTTCCTTGATTTGTATTACATTTTATATATACCCTTTCTATATCATTTATATAGCTTTATATATCATTTTTTTGTCTTCTTAACTCTAACTAGGTCAATTTCAAACGAACGCCTTAAATCTCATTTAATAGCGTCATTTTTCTGTACTTTTGTTTTCAAAATAGTAACTCTACATTTTCATACCTATTTTTAAGTCTTTTTTTATATAAACTCCATATTTTAAATACTTTAGTCTAGTTTTTACCTCTTTCCTCTTAATTTTGATTAAAAAAAATTGCAGATTTTACTCTGCAATTCCTTTATTTTACAACTATTCTTCCCTCTAATTTAGGGTTTAACACCTTTATTTTTTTCACATAATCAATAAAGATATCTGAATCAATATTTTTTTCTGAATCTATCTCTACTACTCCCATAGTATTTTTTAACATTTGAAACCCGTCTCCTCCATTTTTTATGTATAAAGGAAGAGCAACTGTATAAATAGTTTCTAATTGAATAGGTTTACCATTTATAGTAACATTGCTTACTCTTGATCCCACTTCATTTTTGGGGTTATAACTATATTCCATTCCTGAAACCTGCAAAAATCTTCCAGCTTTCTTATCCACACTACTAACTCCATGTTCCAATGCTTCTACTATAGTTTTTCCACTATATTTAAAAGCACCAACTTTATTTGAAAATGGAAGAATTGATATTGCATCTCTTAATCTAAAATCTCCAGATTCTATATTTGCTCTAATTCCTCCACCATTCATAAATGCAATCTCTGTATTAAAGTGATTTTTATAAGCATCTGCTATTAGATTTCCTACATTACTTTCCTCATATCTAGCATGATGATTCTCTCCAAATCCTGAATCTAGTTTTACATTGTTTTTTGCAATAACAGTTCCTAAATCTCTATCTAATTTTTCTTTATAAAACTCTTCCAATTTTAACATCTCCTTATCTGAAGGAACAGAATTATCCACTGGCAAAAATTCTAGATTTTGTTTTATTTTTCCATCTTTATTTTTAAATATATCAATTTTTACAATAGATCCCATATTTCCTTGTGGAGAGACAATTGGCTTTTCTCCTACATATGTCACAAAATTATATTTTTCAGATTTTTCTTCTGCTAATACTGCATTTATTTCTGGATATTTTTCTAAAATCTCTATATTAAGCTCTGGTTCTGATTGAGTTAAAAGAACTATGAAATCAACTTTTTCTTTTTTTAGTTTTTCTAAATTTTCTCCAATGCTTTTTATTATATCCTCTTGATAAATTTCAGTTGTTTGAATTGTTGTTTCCATTCCATCAGTAGTTCCTAGAAATCCAACTTTAAAATCTCCTATCTTTTTTACAATATACTCTTTAGAATTATTAAAAGGCTTTCCTGAGCTTTCTTTTAAGTTAGTACTTATCCATTGAAACTTAGATTTATTAACTAAGTTTCTAGCTTCAGTTACTCCAAAATCAAACTCATGTTGTCCAAAATTTGAAATATCTATAGGCATTTTATTAAAAGCTTCAATCATTGGAAATCCATGATAAACAGCTCCAAATAAAACTCCCCCTCCTAAATCTCCACCTTGAAGCACTATAGTATTTTTATTTTCTTTTTTTACAGAATCAACTAAAGTTTTAGCTCTAGCAACTCCTCCTCTCTCTCCATGCTTATCTACAACTGGATAAATCACATGAGAGTCATTAAAATATAGTAGTGTCGCTTTTTCTTGAGCAACAACCAATGACGAAATAAGTAAAAAACTAAGTAATAATTTTTTCAAAATATACCCTCCAATAAAATAATTAAATTTAAATCTGAAGTATTATATCATATATGTCAACTATAAAGCAAAAAGCTGTAGATTTCTCCACAGCTTTAACCATTAATAATTACACCTTCACTATCTATATTCTCTTTAAAATCTTGATTGCTTATAGATATATAATTTACAACATCCACAGTATATATTATGCTACTTTCCTCAAAATAATCTCTTATTTTATACATAATTTTATCTACATCACCTTTTATCGCAATATCTATATCTGAAACTCTACTGTAATCTCCTCTTGCTCTAGATCCAAATATAACAATCTCATCTATCTCAGGAAATAGATAATACAAAACTTTTATCTCATCTAACTCTCTTTCCTTCAAACCAAACTTCATTTAAAAGTTCATCTCCTTTAAAAAGTGAAATAACAAATCTAATTCTTTAAAATATTTTTTTGTTATTCTTAAATATATATCATCTGCCATTGATTGACTATAAATATGTGATGTTAAATTTCTATCATCTATCATCTCTATCCAAATCTCACCATTTTTTATAATTCCAGCTTTATATGCTTCTCTCATAACACTTTTTGGTGTATTCACACAATCTATTCCTTCATTCACTAGATATGTTTTTAGTATTTTCCAAGATAACTCTAACGTGAATTCAAATCTTTGAATTACTCCATCCTTTAGTGTTGATAACTCTATTTTTTTACTATCTTTTATGGCTTCATCTAATCTTGAAACAGCGTTTTCTAAATCTTTAATTTTTTCACTCCATCTCTTTCCCATAAAAACATCACCCTATTCTAACTTTTTTATATATTGTATCATATCTATCTTGCTTAAGCAAAAAAGCTGTAGATTTCTCCACAGCTTTAATATTTTTTATTTATTTTTTATATCCTCAACAGTTATTGATCTTATATTTGTAGCTCTTCCCTCTTTTGGTAGAGTTATTTTTCCTTCATTTATAAGTTCAACTGCAATAGCTTGATTTTTATCTCCTGGTAGTCCTATTATTTCCCAGTTATTATCTGGCAATCCATCAATTACCTTTTTCTCTTGGACATATTTCATAGATAGTTGTTGAATAGTCCCCTCTGTTTTCCCATAAGCAGTTTTAGAATCCCATAAAATAGGTATATTTCTATTTTCAAATATTCCACCTTTTTTAGCTAACATATCAAATCTATATGAATTCATTCCAACTTTAACTTTCATATCATCTGTTATTGGAGTTCCATCCATAAGTTTTAAATCTTTTATTCTATTTCCTTTTTCCTCTCTTAAATCAATCTTATATTGTGCTCCACCAAATTGATCATATAAGCTATATTTAAAAGCTCTTTTATCTAAATCAAAACTTATTGTTAAATCTCCAGGTTTTAAAGTATTAAAATATTCAGCTGACCACTCCATATAATTTTTTAGGTCTTTCCCTGTAAATTCATATACAGTAATCTCTCCACCTGTATAACGATAGTTATAAGCAATATCTTTTTTCTTTACCTCCCCTGCATCCCATTTAGAGTCATCTCTATCTAAAGAAAGTGCAACAACTTGTGCATCACTATAATTTAACATAACATTATGTAAAAAAGTGGCAAGTCCTGTATCCTCTACATAGATGCTTGGAATTCCTTTAACCTTATCCTTTGGTACAAGAGGATTACTTGCTTTTCCTATAACTATGTTAGCTTCCTCTCTTAACTTTTCATGATAAGGAGCATATATTTTATCTACTCTTTCACTATTTTCAACACCTTTTAAAGAAACAGTTTTAGCCTCTTTTGATACAAGTTTTGATTTTTTATTAGTATCAAATTTTAAATCAACTATTGATAAATCTTGTCCATATTTATAAGGTGCTGTTATTACCACACCATTTTCAACTATACTTGAAACCTCTTTATGTGCATGCCCTGATAAGATAACATCTATTTCTGGAATTGCATTTGCTATATCTTTTACTCCACTTCCAGGAACACCATTCTCATTATCATATCCCATATGAGCAACTAAAACTATAGCATCAACTTTTCCTTTTAGTTTTTCAACCTGTGCTTTTATAGCTGGAATTGAATCCATCACTTCTAAATCTTTTACATTTCCTGTATCTGCTTCAAACTTTGTAATAAGAGGAGTTGTTACACCAATAAATCCAACTTTAATTCCATCTTTTTCCATTATTGTAGATCCTTCTAAAAACTCTTTCCCATCTTTTTTATAAAAAAGATTTGAAGCCAAAGATTTGCCTTTAAAATCTTGTGTGTACTTTGATAAAACATCTAATCCAAAGTTAAACTCATGATTTCCCGGAACAAATACATCATACTCCATTACATTCATAACTTTTGCTACTGGATTTGGAAAAACTTTTGAGAACTTTTCAACAGAGTTATCTTGAATTGCATCACCAACATCAACTAAAATAACATTGTTACTCTTTTCTTTTTCTTTTGACACATATGTATCTATTTGGCTAAAACTTCCAGAAACATATGAATCTCCTGAATATTCCCAAGGAATAATTCTTCCATGTACATCTGAGCTAGATATTATTTTTATATCCACCTCTTTAGCCAATAAAAACGATGTTGTTAAAGTTCCTATTAGCACCACATTTTTTAATCTCATTTAATCTCCTCCTGATTTTGTATTATACAGATTAACACTATTGTAATTCTTTTTTTTATTAGTAGCAAGTTTTTGTTAAGAAATTAAAAAAATTGCAGCATAAAATCTGCAATTTTTTATATTTTCAATACTCTCCACTAGCTACTATTATAGCTGCTAAATCTCCAACATTTTCACTTAACTCTGCTGGTACAATTTTACAACCATTTAACGATTGTTTTATACACTCTTTTTCTAAAATTAAATCGACAATAGGTTTAAACAGATTTTCACATCTACTATAGATACTTCCAATTACGATTGCTTCAGGATTTAATATATCTATTAATATTGAAAGACCTTGACCTAATCGCCTTGCACTCTCATCTATTATTTTTTTAGATAATATCTCTCCTTCAAAGGCCAATGTTAATATATCTTTAGCTTCTATAGAACCTCTTTCATACTTTTCTTTTAATGGGCCAGAATATCCTTTACCTAACTCTTCTTTTAAAAATATTTCTCCAAGTTTTACTATTCCGCCACCACTACAATATCCTTCAAAAGACCCAGCTTTACCAAATCCAACTGGTCCTGTAGTATTTAATCTAATGTGCCCAACCTCTCCTGCACAATCTTGTTTTCCACAATACAATTTATTATCTAGTATCAGTCCTGCTCCCATTCCAGTTCCAAAAGTTAAAAAAACTAAATTTTCAAAACCTTTACCTGCTCCTAGTTTCCATTCAGCTAAAGCACAGGCATTTGCGTCATTTTGTAAATATACTTTTGTATTAAAGCTGCTTTTTAAAATCTCTATTATATTAACATTGTCCCATCCTGGAAGATTAGGGGGAGAAAGTATCACTCCCTCCCTACTATTTAGTGGACCTCCACAACTTATACCTATTCCTAAAATATCCTCTTTAGTTATAGCCATCTCTTTCAATTGAATATCTATATTCTCCACTATTCTTTCTATACTTTTTAAAGGTAATTTAGTTTCTGCAGTTAAAAACCTTTTTTTATTAAGTATATTAAAATTTTTATCAGCAACAACTGTTGCTATTTTAGTGCCTCCTATATCTATTCCCACATAGTAATTCATCTATTTTAAATCTCCTACTGTTACAACTTTAACTCCAGTATCCACATGCTTTGGAACCTCTTTACCATTTATATTATCATAAGCTGCCGCTACTCCATCATATCCCATTTTCTCAGGATTTTGAACCATAGAAGCCTGAATAGAACCATTCTTTAATCCAGTTATAGTATCTTTAGAGAAATCAAATCCTACTAACTTAATTTTTCCAATATTTCCACTTTCCTCTAAAGCTCTCGAAATTCCTACTGTTGATCCTTCGTTAGAACCATAAAATGCTACTAAATCTGGATTTGCTGTCATCATATCAGTAGCTTGATTTAATGCTACAGCTTTATCTCCATTTGAATATTGAATTCCTGCTACTTTCATATTTGGATATTTCTCTTTCAATCTATCTTCAAATCCAGAAGATCTAGCTATAGCTGTTCCTGCTCCTGGCTGAGCATTGATAATTCCAACTTTTCCTTTTTCATTAACTAATTTTGCTAAAGTATCAGCTGCTAAAGCTCCTGCTGCATAGTTATCTGTAGATAGGAATGTTACATACCCTTCTGCATCAACTGGAGAATCTATTATAACAACTGGTATTTTCTCATCAATAGCTCTTTCTACAACAGGTCCCAATGCAGATTTATCAGATGGTGCTAAAAGAATTGCATCTACTTTCTGATTTATAGCATCTTCAACCATTCTTGTTTGCTCATTTGGATCAACTTTTCCCGCTGGAGCTCTAAATATAATATCCACATCCCCTAACTCTTTAGCTTTAGTTTCTGCCCCTTTTTTTACTGATAACCAATGCTCATCCATTGAATCCATAGTTATTAAAACAAACTTCTTTTGTGCAAAAGCACCTGTAGCTAACCCTAAAAATAGTGATGATAATAATAGTAACTTTGAAACCTTTCTCATTTACTCCCTCCTCAATTAACTTTTATTTTCTTTTAATTCTATCAGCAAATACTGCTAATATAATAACTATTCCAATTAAAATCTCTTGTAGAAATGCTGAAACACCCATTAAATTTAATCCATTTCTTAAAACTCCAATTACTAGAGCTCCAATTAGTGTTCCTGTTATTATTCCCTCTCCTCCAGCTAAACTTGTTCCTCCAATTACAGCTGAAGCTACTGCAAATAGTTCATATCCCATCCCTGCACTTGGTTGTCCTGAAGCTATTCTAGAGGCTAATATTATTCCAGAACACGCTGCTAAAAATCCTGAAAATACGTAAACTTGAATCAATGTTTTTTTTGTGTTTATTCCTGATAATCTAGCCGCTTCAATATTACTTCCACATGCATATATATGTGTTCCAAGCTTTGTTTTAGAAAGAATAAAACCAAATATACCTGTTAATAAAAACATAATAATTACAGAAAATGGGACATCTAAAACTTTTCCATTTCCAATATATCTAAAAGCTTTTGGTAAGCCACTAACTGGTATTCCATTAGTTATTACAAGAGCCAATCCTCTAACTATACTCATACTTCCTAAAGTTACTACAAATGGTGGTAAATCACCTAAAACTATTAGTAATCCATTTATAAGACCAGATATAATTCCAGTTATCAATCCTAACATAATAGCTATTATCATTGGAACTCCATTAACTAAAGCAAGAGATGTTACTATTCCAGCTATAGCCATATTTGATCCAATTGATAAATCTATTCCAGTTGTTATAAGTACAAAAGTTTGACCAATAGCTATTATAGCTATAATTGATGTTTGTAACGCTACTGTCATCATATTGTTCATTGTAAAAAAATATGGTGATGCCATTGAAAAAAATATCATCATTGCCACTAATCCACTTAATACTGATAAAATCTGAAAGTTTTCCTCTCCAACTTTTCCCCTAACCTCTTTTAGTACTCCAATTTTTGTACTCACTTTACCCTCCTTAATCATTAAATTTTGTAGCGTAGTGCATTATCTCCTCTTGAGTAGTCTCTCTTGTATTTAAATTTGCACGAATTTTTTTGTTACACATAACTACTATTCTATCTGTAACTCCCAAAATCTCAGGAAGTTCTGAAGATACAACTATTACTCCTATTCCATCTTTTTTTAATTGATTTATTATCTTATAGATTTCAATTTTTGCATTTACATCTATCCCTCTAGTCGGCTCATCAAATATAACAATTTTAGGATTATTTAAAAGCCACTTTCCTATTACAATCTTTTGTTGATTTCCTCCACTAAGATTTTTTACTTTTTGATAAACTGTAGGTGTTTTTATAGCTAACGCTTCTACCATTGAGTCACTTTTTTCTAAAAGCTCTTTTTTTCTTATTTTACCTAAAATTTTTGAACTTATTTTATCTAATATTGGAAAACTTATATTTTGAACAACACTCATATTTATGGCAAGACCCTCTTTTTTTCTATCCTCTGCGATATAAGATATACCCTCTTTTATAGCTTCCATTGGAGATGAGATATTAACTTGATTTCCATTTATATAGATTTCTCCTGAACATTTTCCATAAGCACCAAAAATACCTTTACAAAGTTCTGTTCTTCCTGCTCCAACCAATCCAGCAACTCCTAAAACCTCGCCCTCATAAAGTTCCATATTTATATCTTTAAAATAGTTATTTTTAGAATAATTTCTTATCTCTAAAATTTTATCTACTCCTCTTTTCATATCTATTCTTGGAAATTTTTCATCCACACTTCTTCCAACCATAAAAGCTATTATTTCATCTAAAGTTAAATTATTAAATTTATCTGTTACAACCCATTTTCCATCTCTAAATATAGTAACCCTATCTGTTATCTCTTTTAATTCATCTAATTTATGTGATATATAAACAATACCTTTTTTAGCTTTTTTCAACTCTTTTATAACTTCAAAAAGTTGAGCAATCTCTCTTTCACTTAAAGATGAAGTTGGCTCATCCATTATTATAATATCTGCATTCTGTGATAACGCTTTTGCTATTTCTACAATTTGTTGATTTGATATTGAAAGGTTTTTAACTTTTTCCTTTGGATTTATATTAGATTTCAATGTAAACAAAAGCTTTCCAGCTTCCTCTTCCATTTTTTTTCTATCTAGACGAACTCCATTTACAAACTCTCTACTTAAAAATATATTCTCTGCTACTGAAAGATGAGGACAAAGATTTAGCTCTTGATAAATTATCCCAATACCTAGCTCTGCTGCGTGTATCGGTGATTTTATCTCCTCTTTTTTTCCTTTTATATAGATTTCTCCGCCATCTTTTTGATGAACACCTGAAAAAATTTTCATCATAGTCGATTTTCCTGCTCCATTTTCACCTAAAAGAGCATGAACCTCTCCAGTTTTTAATGAAAAATTTACTCCATCTAAAGCTACAACTCCTGGAAAAATTTTTCTAATATCTTTAGCTTCTAATAGATAACTTTCCATTCACTCCTCCCTATTTTTTATTTTCAGTATCTTTATATACTTTATTAAGACTATTTTGTCAATTTTTTATATATGGAACTATTTATTATTTTAAACAAATTCACAGTTTATAGACAGGATAAAATTTTAAATGAAGTGGAATTACAATTAATTGATTTTATTCATAATAATTTTTGCGGAAAATAAACTTAAAATTATTATGTTTATTTTTTTATACTAGAAAATTTTTTATAAAAACTTAAAAAATTTTCTAATAGAATTTATTTATAAAATCATCTATAATAAAATTCCACAATAAATAAAATATGGCAAACTCAAAGAAATTTGAGGACGCAAAGCTATAGGGCCTGTAAAATGGTAGCCAGTTGCACAACTTGTATTAATATACAATAAGTGCAACTTTTTTTTTTACAAATTTTTTAACTTTATAATGGGGGGAGCATGAAAAAATTAATTACACTTTTTTTTATAATTTTAAACATCATTTCTTACAGTTTTCATATAATGCCTGATGGATTTGAAAAAAGAATAGATAACGGTGAGGGTTATCAAGAATTTTATTTTCCTAATAATGGATTAGAAACTCTAAGATATAAATTTGCTGTGTCTCCTGGGAGTAGTATAAGAGGAGATATGAGTCAATGGGTAGAGTTTTATCCAAAAATTTTAACAGTTAAACCAGGAGAAACTGGGCTTTTAAAAGTTTTTGCTAAAGCACCTAAAGAGGTTAAAGATGGAGAGTATGGATTTCATCTAGATAGTTCATTAATATCAATTCCTAATATAAAAAAAGATGGCACAGGAATAAAATCTAATGTGGGAATTAGAATAAATGCCTCTTTAGAGATGATTGGATATGTTGGAAACTTAGAACCTTTAATAAAAGTAGATAGTTATAAAATCTATGAAGAGAATGGAAAGACAAAATTAGATATTGCTCTTAAAAATCCATCTAGTCAAAGAGGTGTAGAGTTTGGGGTGCAGGTTAAGGGTAAAAATAAAACTACAGTTAGAAATACCTTAGGACGTATATATGCAGGGGAAAATAAAAAAATAACTTTAGAGTTAAATGGAATGAAAAAGAATCATCCATATGAAATAGAGATATATGAAGATATAAACTATAGGACAATTAACAAAATAAAAATATAGATAACATAGGGAGGAATAAAAATGAAAAAGGTTTTATTAGGATTATTAGCATTATCAGCAACAATTATGGCATCAACAGGAGAAGCTGGGAGTACTGGAGAGAATCAAATTGATATTACAACAAAGGCATTTATAGTTGATTCGGGACTTATTATAACAGAAAAAGATACGGAAAATGCTGCTGCAATTAGATCAATTGAATTAGATCATGGAACAATCTTAAAAACAAATCCTGCTGCTTCATCTGTAGATAGAGATATTTATATTAAAAAAAGTAATGGGGGCGCATTTCCAACTAGTAGTATTTTAGAGATATCTCTTGCAGGAAATAGTAATTTAGTAAATAGCAGTTCTAAAATTCCTCATACATTAACAGCTACTATAGGTACTGGTGCTGGTGTACCTACTGGTGCTACAAGTTCTAGCAATGTCTTAAAAATAGGAGGTACTGAAACATCAGTTACAAAAACTAACCAATTTGCTACATTACAAGGAGCAACTGCTGTAAAAGTTAGCTTAAATTCAGAGATTGCTGCAGGAGTAATTAGTAATCCTACTCTTACTCTACTAGAGGGAGCTTACTCTAATACATCAACACTAAGTGTTAAATTTAGTAAGGTACCTGAAGTTGATGGAACACCAGCAGGTAGAACAAGATAACTAAAAATTTAAAAGCCTCTAAGAACTTTAGAGGCTTTTTTAAGGAGAGAAACTATGAAAAAAAATATTTTCATTATACTTATGATTTTATTCTCTAAAGTATACTCATATGTTAATATCCATCCTGTGAACTTTGATAAAAATATAGGAGGGGCTGGAGAGATTGAAGAATACTATTTATATAATGGAACTAGTTCTTCAATTAAATATCTTTTTTCTGTAGAGCGTAGTAAAAATGAAAAAGATATGACCAGCTGGGTTGAATACTACCCTAAAACTCTCAATTTAAAGCCTGGACAAGAAGGTATTTTAAAAGTTTTTATAAAAGCTCCTAGAGGAACTGAAGTCGGGGAATATACTACAGTCTTAGGTGTTAAAGAGATGCCTGTTATAAGTGAAAAAGAGATAAAAAGCAAAAGTTCTACTCTTAAAGTTTTAACAAATCTTAAAATGGAGATTGTAGGATATGTGGGGGAATTAAAAAGTAGTTTAACTTTAAAAAATTTAGCAGTTAAAAAAGAAAACAAAAAACTAGAGTTTTCTGGAAAAATAAAAAACATGGGAAATAGACGTGGAACATTCTCATTTTATTTAAGTGATTCAAGAAATAAAAATAGTTTTTTATTGGGGAACAAAAGAGTTTTAATAAATGAAGAAATAGATTTAAAAGAGTTTAATCAAGAGATTAAAGATGATGCTATTTTTAAAAAAATTAAAAATTACAATACTTTATTGATAAAAGAAAATGAATCTGTAATTATGAAAATCAAAATTTAAAATCTATTTAGGGGGATAGAGAATGCAAAAAACATATAGTCGGTTTCTAATGAGTCTTCTCGGAGCTGGGTTGATTCTATTTACAACTACATATTCAATGGACTACTCCTTAGAAGATTTAGAGATTTTTAAAGCTCAAAACCTTATAACAGAAGAGGAGTATCAGATTTTAAAAGCTGAGTTAGAAGGTACCTCTTTTATAAACGATGAGATGGTTTATTCTGTTATAGTAAATGGACGAGTTAGAGGAACTCATTTAAAACTTTTAAAAAAAGATAGTTATGATTATATCCCACTAATAGAATTTTTAAATATCATTAGATTTAAAAATTATGACTTTGAAAAAAATAGAATTTCCATGAAAGTTGGAAAAGAACTACATAAAATAGATATAGATTGGGAACAAAAGGTGGCAACTTTAAGTGATCCCAATAGAAAAATACAGTTTAATGAATCTGCAATACTTAGAGAGGGTAATGAGATTTATGTTGAGATAGAATTATTTAAAGAGATTTTCACAAACTCTTTAGAAATCGATACAAAAAAATTGCTTCTTAAAACTCAATTAACATTTAGTACTCCCTTTGAAATTGACACCTCTTTAGAAAATCGATTGGATAACGAGTTCACAAGAGAAAATAAAAATGAGATTATTTATACTAATAAAAATAGATTATTTGACATTGGATATATGAGATTCAATGTTCAAGGAGAGTTATCAAAGAGTAAAGGTGAAAATTTTGAAACAGGATGGACTGGGGACTTAGAATATCAAGGTAATCTACTTTATGGTGAACTTACTACGTCTTATGATGTAAAAGAAAAAATGTTAGGTGATACTTACCTTTACTATCCTGAAATTTATAAAAATCATTCACTTGAATTTGGAAGTTATGGAACAGTGGAAAGAGAGTTAGGTCTTAGCTTAAAAAAAGAAAAAGGATATTTTTATGTGGGAAAAGACATTGTTATTAGAGAAAATGTTCCTATTGGTAGTAGAGTAGAGCTACTATATTTAGGTTTTCCCATTGCTGTTCAATATGCTGAAAATGGTATTGTAGAGTTTCAAAATTCAGAGATAAAAAATGATAGAGAATATACTTTAAGAGTTTATGAACCAAATGGAAAAATATACACAATAGATATCAATACAGCTGTTGATTTTAGACAACAAAACAAAGGTGAGATTGAGTATGATTTCAAAATAAGAGAGGACCATGATTCTAGAAAGTACGCTAGCGAAGGAAATATATACTATGGTCTAACTGAAAATCTTACTTTAGGAACTGGATATATTAGAAGTATTGATACTTCTAATGAAAAGATTGACTATTTAGACCTCTTTAATGCTGAAGCTGTTTATTCTAACTATGTTTTTAGAATGCCCTATACTTTAGTTCTAGGAGGAGAAAAAGGAAAAGACCAAAGAACAAAAGAGTACTTAGAGGCTCAAATACAAATAAACAACGTTAAGCTGAGAACAGAATATCAAAATTTTGGATTATACTATGATCTTGAAACAGTAAGATCTTATACAATAGAATATAATCCAGGAAATGGTTATTCAATTGATAGTAACTACTATATAAATGACTATTATAATGAAGGTACTGAAAAAAACTATGATATTGGGGTTTCAATTTATAAAAACTTAATGAGAGACCTCCTTGTTACAGGGGAATATAGTACTGGAAACAGTGATGGAGATGAATATTCAATCAATCTTTATTACACTGGGCTACATTATGTTAATACTAGATTAAATAATAGATGGAGTGACAATGGAAAAGATTTCGAAAGTGTTTTAACTCTTATGAATAAAAATCTCTGGGATGCTCTGGATTTTTCTATAGAGTTTAGCTATTCAAATAGGGATGAATCAAGATTTACCTTTAGATTCGATCTAAACTATGACAACTGGTTAAGTGCTGGAATGTTTGCTGGAAAAAATGGTGAACAAAACTATAAACTTGGAGTAGATAAAGTTGTTGATTTAAAAGATATAACTAGAAATGTTGAAAGTATGAATTCAAGTAGAGTTAAAGTTATAGCTTTTGTAGATGAAAATAGTAATAATATATATGATTCTGGAGAAAAATTAGTTGATAATGTAGAGATTAAAATTGGTTCTCAAACAGAAGTTACAGGTGATGAAGGAGAAGCATATTTCTTTGGGGTTCCAAATGGAATTTTATATGATTTAAATCCTAAAATTAGAAAACCATCATACTCTTTGGGAAGTAATAAAGTAGCAGTTCGTGGAACAAATACAGGAACTATTGAAGCTTTTATTCCTTTAAAAGCTATGGTAACTTTATCTGGAGTATTTATCGTTGATGAAAAATTAAATCTGAGTGATGATGATATAAAAGACATTTATGATAATACAATTATCAAAATAAAAGATAAAGAGGGAAAAATTTTAGAAAATACAATTCCAGATGAAAGCGGAATTTTCTATGTGAGTGGATTATTAACTGAAAGTTATAGTGTAGAAATAACTTATCTTGGAGATAAATTAAATATTCCACCTTTAATAGAAACAATAGATTTAAAATATATCGAGGCAAAAGACAATGAAATTGTTCTAAAATTTAGAGAAAAAGGAATAGCACTTTTAAAAAATTAAAATAGGGGTAAAATATGAAGGTTTTATTTATACTTTTTTATATATTAACACAACTGGTAGTTTTTTCATCTGAGGGAATAATGACACTTCCTTCAGATGAAACAATGGGACCTCCAGTTGCTAACTCAAATCTATCAATGCCTATGATTCCACTAATTCCTGCTTCACCAGTGGAAAAAGTTGATGAAAATGAAGATGTTTGGGTTTTAGAAAAAATCTCTACTGTTATGATGGAGAGTAAAGTTAAAGTTATAGTACCTTTAGAAATTATATCAGATGTTGAAATCAAAGCTATGGTTATTGATAATCAAAAACTTGATATTCCATTTGAAATTGAGATGAATAAAGAGCCTGAGAAAAAAGATTACTATATGCTAAAGTATTCTCAAAAAGAGTTAGATTTAGATAATGATGGAAATATTGATACTAGAATATACTCACCTAAATATATAAATAAAAAAGTTGTCGATGATAATATTTTAAGTATTGATGGTTCAAACATTACAAAAGAGGGACTACATAGAAAAAGAGTTTATATAACAGTTGAAGTTAGGGATGGGAAATAGATATGAAAAAATTAATTTTATTAGTATTTCTATTTAGTATTCAAAAGTTAACTTTTAGTGAAATAAAGGTTAGAATAGCTGAGCCTATGAGATTTAAAAGCATCAATACTACTCATTTAGACAAAGATAAAATTCTAGGAAAGGGAATCATTGAAGTTTTTACAGATAATAAAGAGGAAGATTTTGGGAAAAAAATAATGTTTGAATTTCCAGAGTATAATCTTATGACTAATCGTAGAAAATGGCTAAAGGTAGAAAAGCTAGGAATGGAATCATCTAAAAAAGAGATAATCATAACTAAAGAGAGAGAGCAATTTGCTTTTTACGCTGTTTTAGATAGAAAAGATATTAATAAAGGGGAAGTTATTGATATTGAAGGAGAATATGTAGGATATATTCCTATTATTGTATCTCAATATAAGAAAAGGGGGAACATAAATGATATATAAAATTTTTATGGGAATTTTTATTTTAAATTCCTTTGTTTTAGGAAATTCTCATTTGAATTATGATATAAAAATAAAAGAAAAAAACACATTAGTTATTGGAATAGGCAAGGGGGATCCTTCGAACAGTAAAAATTACTATGTCATTAAAGGAAAAGAGCATTTGGAAGAGGTTGCCAATTCGTATAGAATACCTTTAGAAGAGCTACTTCGAATAAATAATCTAAAAAATAGTAGGGATATTTATCCAGGACAGATATTATACTTTGAGGAAAATAAAAAACAAAACGGGGAGAGTGAGGGGGATAAATAAATTTTTAATTAATTTCAGTTTCTTTATCTGTATTTTCTTAACTAGCTTTTCAAAAAATGAAGTTACAACAATTGAAGCTCTTCCACAAAGAGAGAAAGCTAATTTAGATATTGAAGTTCTAAAAATAAAAACAGAAAAAATAACTGGGGTAATATATGAGAACGAAAATAAAATAATTTTTGATTTTAAAGATTTAAAAAAAGCTGCAGAAAAAAAGAAGATTGTAACTGATAGCAATAACTATGAGATTTTTATTTTAGAAAATTTAGACAATGCTGCAACTTATATGAAAAAAAATGAGAAGTTTAAAATGAATAGAGTTTTCGAACAAGGAGTTAAATTAAGAAATGGTGAAAAAATCAAACTAAAAAATATAAGTTATAGTCTAATTGAACAAAACAGAGAAAAGGTTTTAGAGGTATCCTATGATTTAAAGCCTGAAACATTCTATTTAGGAGTAATTAATAACAAAACAGGACTAGTTGAAAAGATTTACAGAGCTGAGTTTATTGAGAATAAGGAATCTACGTATAATGACTTTAATACATACTTTAGATACACTAGTAAATTAAAAGATTATACAATAGATGAAAATATAATTACATACGAAAACGGATATTACACTATTTCTCTGGGAACTATTTCTTTAGAAACGATAGGTAGTACTAATGGTAGTGCAAAACTACTTTCTGCTATAGGAATAGGAAGTATTTCAGAGTGGGGATACACCGTAACAAATAGTTCAAGCGACAATACTAATGTTAATGGTCCCGAGGAAATCAATAACATTTATCTAAATATTAATGAAGAAAACTTCAAAATTTATCCTTATTTGAAAGAGATTAACACTCCCTTCTTTAGAAAAAAATTAACTGGTAACTTAGGAATTGATGATACTGAAAGATTTGTGACTTTAGCAGCAGCAACAATTAGTGGCGAGTTGAAAATAGCTATTCCACAACAAGTAATAAAAAAAATTATAGAATATGCTTATCTTCCTATTAATAATGGAAATGATACTATTGATATACCATATACTGGAAATAATCTTAATATATCTTTAATTCCTAGTTCTACAGGTCCTGGACATTCAGAGAAAAACATAAATATTCCAAATGATAAATTTGGGAATACATTATCTATTGAGTATCCACCAATAAAGTTTAGAAAGATAAATACTCCAACTTTTGAAATTGTGTCTAAAGAAGTTTTAGATTTTGGAACAGTTTTAAAAGGTGATGACTCAAAAGCTGCTACTTCTAAAATAGTTATAAAAAATTTATCTAGTAAAGAATTGACTCTAGTTCCAGCTATGGATAAAGTAGAGCTTGAAAATGAAAATAAAAGTTCTAAAATTATAGCTAGCAATTTTTCAGTAACTCCTGAGCAAAAAGAAACATCTACTGGAAATAGCTATTTCATATTAAATAGTACACTTACAAACACTAGTGAAGCTATCGAAGGTGAACATACAGGACAATTTTATTTAAATATAGAACTAAAATAATTATAGAAAATACATCAATACTGGGGGACAATATGAATAAACAATTGGAAAATCTTTTAAAACTTAATTTAGAAGATATTTTAAAAGTTGCTTTTCAACCGATATATTCTTTAGACGGGGAAATAAAGAGTTATGAGGTTTTATCGAGATTTTATAATAAAGATAATGATGTTATTTCTACAATAAAAGTGATAAAATTTTTAGAAAAACAAGACACTATACACGAACTAGATTTTTTAATTTTAAAAAAAATTGAAAAATATTTAAAAGATGGAAAAAAAATAGCAATAAATATTTCACCAATAACAATTTTAATGGACGAATTTCTTGAAAAAGTAAATCTATTAAAATGTAACTTATCTAATCTAGAAATTGAATTAACTGAAAGAGGAGATTTTAACTATAAAAAATTAATTACTAGAATCAATCAGCTAAATAAATTAGGAATAAAGGTTGTCATGGATGATTTTCCTATGAAAAACTCTAGTCTGGAAACTCTTTTAAAAACTCAAATTAATAAAGTTAAAATTGATCGAAGTTTATTAAAAGATATTAATTGTCCTTTAGGAAAAGAGGTTTATAAAGGAATTGTATCTCTATTAAAAACAATGAAACACGAGATTACAATTGAAGGAATTGAAACTAAAGAACAATTTGATTTTATTAAAGAGATTGGTGTTAATTTTGTACAAGGTTACTATATGGGAAAACCAATTCTAGAAAACGAGTTAGCTCTATAAAACTTATGGCTAAAAGGAGAGTGTTCCACATAAAATTATTATTTATATATTTAATTTTTTCTACTATCATATTATCAAGTGAATTTAATTTATCTATAACTCCTACAAAGATAGAGTTAGATTTAAATAATAATTCTGTTAAAGATATTTATCTTATAAATAACGGAGATAAAACAGTTAAACTTCTAACATATTTTGAGACTCCAGAGGAGTTTCAAAATAATAGTTTAGAATCTATGCTTCAATGTTTTCCAAAATTTATAATATTAAAATCAAAAGAGGAAAAATTAATAAAATTGGTATATAACAAAATAGATATCTTAAATAAAGGTGAAAATTATAAAAGTTATATAATTTTTAAGGAACTTCCTAATGATTCTAAATCTCTTTTAGATGAAGAAACAATAATATTAAATGAAATAGGTATAGGAATCATTGGAAAATATTAATTTAGCTGTATTTCTTCTGCTATTGACAAATGAAATAACAATATAGTACAATTTTATTGTAGGTTAATTTGGAAGAATTAAAATAAAGGCAAAGCATGGGAAACTGTGTGACGCAAAGCTATAGGGCCTTTAAAATGGCAGCCAGTTGCAGTATATAAAGAAGTGAATACTACTTTATTTTAATTTAATTTTAATTTAATTTTAGTTTTATTATTAAATTTTAAGGAGGATTAAAATGAAGAAATTCTATTTCTTTAGTTTTTTTGTGCTAAATTTTATTTTTACTCTTGGTTCAAACAATAATGCAAATATTGATATTTCTACAAGATTAAATTTAATAAACCCTAGTAAAATAGAAATTAAGAAAATGTCAAATGAAGATGTTCTTAATTTTAAATTAGATAACTCTAAAGAGGAACAAGTTAAAGTTTATATTAAAGAACTTAATAATATTAAGTCATACAATGAAAAAGATATAAGTGGAAAATTAGTTTTAAATTCAAAACAAAATAATTTAAAAGGTAAAGTTACTGTAAGAGTAATGTATAACTAGTAATAAAAAAATCCATTCAATAACGAATGGATTTTTTATTTTTATAAAATATCTTCAAAATATACCCTATAAAGGCAAATATAATCCCAAAATAAAATATAAGATTTTGAGACTTTTCATATAGTTGCTTTGTATTTTTAACATTAGAAATTCCATTAGCAAGAGCTATCTGTTTAATATTTAACATAGTTAAAGTTGGAATTCCTAAACTTTCATAATACTTTTCTAACTTAGTAGAAACTAAATTCCCACCAATATTTATAAAATACTTTGGATTTGGATATTTTTCATAGTAAGCTATTCTTTTCCCTATGTTGTCATTTAAATCTTTAAAATCTAATTTTGGAATATCTATCTCATTTAATCTCTCTACTAAGTGCCCTTTCACATCTTCATCGAAATTTAATCCTTCGTCTGCATCTCCACCTAACGTATAAAGCTCTACACTATTTTTTATCATATTTTTAGATTTTAAAAAATTTATCATTTCTAAAAATGTAAACTCTTCGTTATTAGCACCATACATTGATGAACCTATGGAGTTTATTATAACTCCCCTTAAATTGAGAGTATCTAAGGCTGATATTAAAGACAGATTAAGACCTGGAAATGAACTCGACATATTTACATATACAACATCATCTTTTTTCAATCCTTTATTTTTCAATTTTTTCACAAAATAAGCTGCAAACTCTGGGTTTGTAGATATTCTCTTACTATCTAAATCTCCTAATGTTGTTGTTATTCCTGTGAACTCTTCTCCTATCAAACCACTTTCTAAAATATCTAATTTCTTATCAATATTAATTGCTCTGTTTATCTTTTCACTGTATATCTCTTTAGAAAGTTTTACCATTAAATTTTTAGCTTCTAACATCTCATCAAAACCTTCATGCTTATCTCCAAACTCCATATCCCCTAAGATTAAACATATTCCAACTAAAATTGCTAATAAATATAATGAATATTTTTTCATATAAAACTCCCACTTATTATAATAATACTTTTTATAACTCCTGTTAATATAAGAAGTGCTGGCAAAGTCTTTTTTACTCCATTTCTATCTAAATCTTGAGCTAAAATTGCAGGTATAAGAAGTCCTATTACCTCTCCTCCAATTAAAATCTCAAAATCTAACTCTCCTATAAATCTTTTAAGTAAAAAAGTTATTATAATATATATTGCAAATCTACGTCTTCCATATATTATGAGATATTTTTCTAAAAACCTCACAACTATTAATACAAAAAATGCAACTAATATTGTTACAACTATTCTTTTGTAGTCATTTGAAAAAAGTGCAAAATAACCAGGAACTATAAGTCCACCAGGAGATAGTTCACTTACTTCATAAAATAAAATACTTAATAATACCCCAATTATAACTATAGTTTCATTCATCTATACCCCTACTTTCAATCTCTTTTAACAACTCTTTTCCTTTCCCACATATATTCCCCACTGCAAAAATAACTGAATCTTCAGCTAAAATATCGAATTGCTCTATGTTTTTCAAAACTTCAACTTTATTCATATTTTTATTAAGTTTCTTATAAAAAATATTTATGCTCTCACCTGAGATAAATATTTTTTCAAATTTTTTCTCATGCTTTTCAACAAAATTTACAAATTGCTCTAATCGACTTAATCTATCTCTTCTATTATTAACCATAAGGTATTTTTTTCTAGTCCATAACTCTTCACTCTCAAAATTTTTTATAATCTTCTCACTAGAATCAGGATCATTGGCTGCTAAAAGATTTATAAAACTTATTTTTTTACCTTGAGAGTTTAGAAATTTTATCTCTTTTAAAACTCCAGAGTCTTTTTTATATTTTTTCATTCTTTTTAATGCTACTTCTCTATCTACACCTAAACATTCACAGACTTTCAAAGCTACTGCTACATTTTCTATAAAGTCTATCTCTTTATACTCATCTTTTAATTCATCCATGAATAAAACTTTAGTTACTTTTAATTCAGCTTTCTCTTTAATTATACCTAAATTTTTCTCTTCTCCAGTTACTAAAATTCCATTTTTAGGCATCATATTACAAAGTGAGTTCGTAATTTTTTCTAAGCTCTCACCCATCTCATCTAAATGATCATATCTTACATTAGTTATCACACCTATATCTGCTTTTACAATTTTTTCCTCTGATATCTTTTGCAACTCTGGCTTCACAGCCATACACTCTAAAACTAATATATCTGCTTGGCACTTTGCAGCTTTTTTTATAGTTTTTATCTGCTCTCTTATATTTGCTTTTCCAATTCTTTTTATATTTTTTTCTTGATTATCAATATCTATATATTTTGGTTCTGTTCCAGTGACCTTAGTAAATACTCTTTTCTCTCCATCTCTTAATCCTGCATCAATAAGTCTAGAAACTGTTGATTTACCTCTTATTCCATTTACATGAATAACTATCTTTATTTTTTTTCTAGCTTTTTCTAAAGATATCTTCTCATAAATTAATTTTATAAAAAATATTCCTATGAAAGTAAAAACAACAGTTTCCATAACTCACCTCTTAATTTTTTGTCACTTTATTCAAGTAATTTCCTATTCCATTCTCTCTTATCTCTAAAATTGTGGGAACATTTTCTATTATAATCTCTTTTTCAGGTTCATTTTCTCCCATCACTTTTATAAGTTCTACAACACTTCCAACATGTCTTGATACTCTTTCGTCAAGAGGATGCCCTTTCTCATCAAATGGTACAAATAAACGACCTAATTTTTGAGCTTTTACATATGTTGGATCAACACCAGTTACAACTAAAGCTTCATTAGTTTTTCCTCTCAATCTACCTTGAGCTGGGTTAGCTGTTTCCATTAAAATTGCATATGTATCTGTAAAATCTCCTAACTCTCTATGAGTTAATCCTCTTAAACTAACAGGAGATGGCTCCAATCCTATTGCCACATCTTCAAACTCTAGATTCATTACTGTATTTGATGCAATTCCCATCGCTCTATCATGAGCAACTATTGCATTTATAACTGGATACTCTGGTGAGGCTTCATGTAAATCTATTGTCATGTCTATCTTTTCATTTTTTATCAGTTGAACTATTGCATAAGCAGCTTTTTCTGTAGACGTTCCATCAGGCCTTCCAGGATAAGCTCTATTTATATTTCTAGTTTCATTTCCTGATAACTGTTGTCCAGAACTTGCGTGTATATACACATCTGGGTCTGGCCATTGATCTAGTGGATTAGTTGCACGTGAACCATATCTAAACCATCTATCTCCATCTTTAGTTTTAATTGTAAACCTTTGAGGCGATCCCTCTTGAGGGTCATTATGTGTATATCCACTATTATTAGTTCTTGGAATTACATAAACAGTTCCCTTATCAACTTTAGCATTTTCTATAAATAATACTGCACTTAAAAGTCCTGACGGTTCATTTCCATGTGTTCCACCTAAAATAAGTGTAGATCCCCCCTTCTCTTTACCTTTTAAAACATAGATTTCAGTATCCATATTAGTTCCTTTTATATCTGGAAAATACTCACTTAACATCTTTACTTGTGTAACTCCCTCTCCTTTTACAATAGGCTCAGGCTCTCTCATTTTTTTAAACTCTTTCCCTGCTATAAAAGCTATCAATAAAGAACAAGCTAAAAGTATAGCTCCTGTAGTTTTATTTCCTTTCATACAACAATCTCCTCTTTATTTTATCATTAATAATCTCAATATTAAAGGAATTATAACTAACGCCGCATTTAACTGATTAAAAAATCTTTTCTCTTCAAAAAGATTTAATACAACCATAATTAATATATATAGCGTTATTCCTAAATAAATAAACATCATTTTTATCACTCTCCTCTAATATATTATCGAAGCTATCTCTTTAGAGAAAACTATAAACAGGATAGAGTAAACTATAATTACCAAAGCTGGAACGATTGATTTTTTTAAAACTAATGAATAGTCTTTTAATCCAACTACCTGAGCAGCAAATATTCCCGCTAGAGCTGTTGGTGGCATTAAATCTCCTAATCCAGCTATAAAAGAGATTGATGATGCTGTTATTATCTGGTTTTGTGCTAAAAATACCATTAAGAATGGTACTCCTAAAACTGATGCAGCTCCAAAAGATGATACAGCTCCAAATAATGGAATTGTTATTGCCATAGCCACATAGATCATTGCTGGTGGTAAACTTAAACTATTTACAACTATAAATCCTCTAACTCCAGTAAGAGTCATCACTTGAATAAACATTCCAACTCCCATCAGAATTCCTAAAACTGGCAATGTTTCTTTTATCGCTTCTTTTGAAACAGCTATAAAGTTAACTTTTTTACCACAAAATAAACCAACTAAAGCACTTATTAAAAATATTAAAGGCATTCCTAAATTAAATATAGTTGGCATAACTTTTCCTAAAACCATTAAAACAACACCTAAGATTATTGGTAAATAAAGTTTCCAACCATATTTTTCAATATCTTCTAGATTTATTTTAGATTTTATCTCATCATAATTTATTTTTTTTACATATTTTAATCCCAAGTAAAGCACCGTAAAAATAGCTACTGGAATTGTTAGTAAAAGAAGAGGAATTGTAAATCCAACATAAGGCATATCTATTCCTCCACCAATTATCATTGCTGGTACATTTACAGGAGGTGCAATCATTCCTAGTATTCCACCTATTGCAATAATTGTTGCAGTTTCAACAATTGGTATTCCCACTAACATAAGTATTGGAGCTACTATGCTTCCTGCTGTTAATACTGCTGCCGTTGAAGATCCTGTTATCATTCCTGGAAACATACTAACAATCATTAAAAAAATTAGTAGAACCCATGGTGTTGAATGAAACTTTTTTAATATCGATGCACTTAAAGCATTCAATGTTCCAATCTCTTGAATAGTTTTCATAAAAATCATAGCTGTTGCTATTACAAGAATAGTATCAATATATCCAAACATCCCTTCAACTAAGTGTCTCACATGGATTCCATTACCACTCATTAAAGTTCCTGTTACAGCTGACAAAACCATAGCTATACTCACAGGTAACTTCAGTTTAAAACATGAAAATGTAAAAACTATTATCATTCCTAAAAATATTATCAATTCTTGCGACACTTTTTCCTCCTTTGAATAAGAGCTGCTAAAAATTTTTAGCAGCTCTTCTATCTACTTATTAAAAAATCTCTTTTAGAGGCTCTACTGCTCCACTTATTTTAGGAACAAGAACTAAAGGTATTTTCTTTTCTTCAGCTACTTTTGTAAATAGTTGATCTTTATTTCCATCTTCAACTACGATTAAATAATCACACTCTCCAACAGTTGCGTTTACAAATTTATCAGATAACTCTCCTCTTCTTTGCTCTCCACCAACATGTAATCCAACTATTTTTATTCCTTTATCTTTAGCAGCCTTTAGTAGTTGCTCAGTTCTAGCTAACTCATCTTCTACTTTTATTCCAGCTGCTCCAAGTCCTTTTGAGCTTCCTCCAATTGCTATTACAACTGTCTTATCTGCTCCCAACTTATCCCCAGTGATATTTTTATCTAAAGTTGCTTCAACTCCAGCTTTTTTTAATAACACACTTACCATTTGTACATCAGCACTTTGCCCTACTGAAGTTAATAACACAGGTTTTTCAAATTTTTCTCCAAAAGCTAGTACTCCTAAAATAAAAAATAACATTGTTGTAAAAAATTTTTTCATATATATCCTCCTCTTTTAAATACCTACAGCTTTTCCATCTCTTCTTGGATCTGCTCCACCCTCTAATGTTCCATCTTTTTTATATAGAACTCCTTGAACTGATCCCATTCCTCTATCCCATTCTGATGTTTCATTTACTTCATGCCCTAAAACCTTTAATTTATCTACAGTTTCAGGAGTAATTCTCGTTTCAACATTTATTTTATTAGATGTATTATCAAACATTCTTGGAGCATCAATAGCCTCTTGCATTCCCATATCGTGATCTACAACTTTGCTTATTACCTGAGATACTGTACTTATAATTTTTGTAGCCCCTGGTGATCCCAATACCATGAATGGCTCTCCATTTTTCAGTACAATTGTTGGTGACATTGAACTTAAAGGAGTTTTTCCTGGAGCCACTGAGTTTGGATGTCCCTCTCCTGTAACAAAATCATCCATCTCATTATTTAAAACAAATCCATATCCATCTGCCACTACTCCGTTTCCGAAAATTCCATTTACAGTTTTAGTTACTGAAACCATATTCCCTTCTTTATCTGCTATCGAATAGTGAGTTGTATCATCTGACTCATATTGCCACGGATCATGAGCAATACTTTCTTGTGATTTAGACATATCAATTTTTTGTGATAAATCTTTTGCATATTTTTTAGATGTTAACCCCTTTAAAGGTACTGGAGTATAATCTGTATCTCCCATGTATTTTGCTCTATCAGCATAAGATAACTTAAATGCTTCAGAGAAAAGGTGTAAATACTCTGGAGAGTTTACTTCCATATCTCCAACGTTAAAGTTTTCTAAAATATTTAATATTTGTACAACTACTGCTCCTCCTGAACTTGGAGCTGGTGATGATATAACCTCATACCCTCTATAGTTTCCTACCACAGGTTTTCTAATTCTTGGTTCATAATTTGCTAAATCTTCCATTGTGAATACTCCACCATACTTATTTAAAGTTCCAACAATAGATTCAGCTACTTCACCTTTATAGAATCCATCCTTACCATTTTTTATTATTAAATCAAGTGTTTTAGCCATATCTTCATTTTTAAAAGTATCCCCAGTTTCATAAGGAAACCCATCTGCCGTTAAAAAAGTTTTTCCAAACTCAGGATATTTAACCATTAAATCATATTTATTTTTCATATCTCCTGATAGTGTTGGTGTTACAACAAAACCATTTTTTGCTAAATCTGCTGCTGGTCTGATTACATCCTCTCTTGACATAGTTCCATATTTTTCTAAAGCATACAATAATCCTGCTACCTCTCCTGGAACTCCAGCTGCTTTTCCACCTTCAACTTTTTCATTATCCACTACTTTTCCATCTTTATCCAGTACCCACATTTTTGGTGCTGAATTTTTCGGTGCTCTCTCTCTAAAATCAATAAATACTGTTTCTCCAGTTTTAGCAATTCTTATTAACATAAATCCACCTCCACCTAATCCAGATGAATTTGGTTCTGCAACACCTAAAGCAAACCCTGCTGCTACTGCTGCATCAATTGCATTTCCTCCCTTTTTTAAAACATCCATTCCAATTTTACTAGCCTCATACTTACTTGTAGAAACTATTCCAACTTTCCCCTCTGCTCCTCTACCAGTTCTAATCATATTCCCGTTCTCATCAAATGGTTTAAAATCAGCTTTTAAACTGCTAAAAGAAAAAAATGTTACTGCCACTGCTCCTAATAAATATCTTTTTTTCATAACTCACTCCCCTTTCATTTCTATCATTTATACCTTATGAAAATTCCAATGTAAATAAAAGACCCATTTTTCTCTTTTTTCTCTTTGTTCTCACAAAAAAATAAACCCTCTTTGTTACTAACTGCAACAATTCGGGTTTAAATCTCTATTTTAGTTTATACTCTTTTTTAGGTCTTCCAATTTTTCCATAAATATTATTTAAAATAACCTTCTCCTCATCTAAAAGGTAGTTCATATATCTGTTTACTGTTTTTGTGGCAACTCCCGTTAAATTAGATATTTCATCCACATCTATATACTCCTTTTTATTACTTAAGCACCCCAAAACTATATTAAGAGTATTTTTATCTATTCCTTTAGGGAGAATCTCTTCATCTTTTAAACGCTTTTTATTATTCAAATGAACATTCACTCTTGAAAAAAGATCAAGCATTTTTATTGGTTTAATAGCAAAATCATTCGCACCTGCTTCAAAAAAACTTTCTGCTACAATCTCCTCCCCTTCCACTGTTAAAGCGATTATTGATACGTCTTTATCCAATGCCCTTATCAATTTTACACCAACAGCTCCATTAATATACGGCATATTATAATCTATTAAAATTATATCAAACTTTCTATTTTTTAATATCTCTAAAGATTTTTCTACGCTATTAGCAGTCTCTACACTCCATCCCTTATATATAAAAAATTCAGATATTGCAAAACATATCTCCTCTGAATCATCTATAATTAACATATTATTCCCCATATTCATCCCCCTTTAGAATGATATAAATTTTTGTTCCATTTTTTATTTTTTTTACAAAATATATTTTCCCTTCCATTTCTTTTATAGTTTTTACAACAAAAGACAGTCCTTTACCCGATGAGTTTTTTGTGGATACTCCCTCTTTTATTAACTCATTTATATTATCAATATCAATTCCATCACCACAATCATCAATTTGAATAATTAATCTCTTTTTATAATCTTTAACCATTATATTTACAACTGATGAATTAGCTTCCCAAGAATTAACAATAAGATTTATTATTACCCTCGATAGTAAAATTCTATTTCCTTTTAGCTTATAATCTTTTTTTAAATAACTTTTATAGGTTATTCCCTCGATATTTTTATGAACTGATAAAAAAGAAAAAATAAATCTCATCATCTCTTCAATTACTATTGGCTTCTCAGATTTTACAGATAATATTTCACTAATCATAACATTTGTTTTTTCTATTGAATCTTCCATCTTTTTTAGGTAAAGTTTTTTTCTCTCATCCTCCTCTTGAAGAGTAAGAGTTTCTAATAGAGCTCCCACTGAAAAAATTGGTGTTTTCAAATCATGAACCAATAGTTGAACTTCTTTTAAGTGTCTATTTTCCATCTCTGATCTAGATCTTGCTATTCTTTCCTCTTGTCCTTTAAAAAAATGTAGTAATAAAATTGAAAACAGAGTGAAAAAACTAAAAAAGCTAATGCAAATTAACGTTACAATTACGTCTGCTTCCATAAAAATTATGGCTTTATTTAAATCTGATGTAATCTCTCCAACACCTAAAAAATTAAAAAATCTACTTACATCTAACCATTGTAATCCCACAATAAAAGATAAAAAAACTAGATATTTTTCTACATACGTTATATTTTTCAAATCAAATTTTACATAATAACAAAACCATAATACCCCTAAAATACTTGTTTTCCCAACAGGAAGTTGAATATCATAGAAAATTTTAATTAAGCTATAAGCAATTGGAATTATTGGCAGTATCAATAACACCTTTTCAAAATTCCTTTTTCTACCATTTTTTATTATCTCTATTGAATCAAAAAGTAAAAAAATTGCTATGTACATTGGTATTGATCTTAAAGTATTCATAATAACTAACTTTAACATCCCTATTAAAAGGTGTTCTTTATCCCATAACTCCAATGCTTTGGTTATAGAATCATAAATTTTAAAATTTTGATGTGTTAAAAAAATTGGTAATATCATTCCCAAAAAAAGTATTATTAAAACTAATTTTATTTTTTTCTCTTCTAATTTAATCTCCACATACCCACCCCACTTAGTATGCCTTATTATATCATTTTTTTTATTACTCGAACATTTTAATTTCCATAAACAAAAAACTGCAGATTTCTCTACAGTTTTTTATGGATTTATTTCAGCAACGTTGCTCCCACTATTCCTGATATGATAACTATAGGGATTGGGCCTATTTTATATTTCAAAATTGCCACTAGCGATACTAATAAAATTATATAACTACTATAACCATATAGAGTTTCTCTATTCATTAAAAGAAAAGCTGCTCCTAATATCAAACCTACAACAACTATTCTTAAACCTTTAAATGCATTTTCTACCCACTTTAAATGTTTATATTTTTCTATTAACTTTATCAATATGAACATTATAATTATTGATGGTAAAACAACACCTGAAGTAGCCATAACAGAACCTAAGATGGTATTACCACTAGCTTTATACCCTATATATGTAGCTGAATTCACTGCAATTGGTCCTGGAGTTACTTGAGAAATCGCCACTATATTTGTAAATTCACCCATAGTTAACCACTTGTGCCTTAGAACTACCTCTTGAGATATCATCGATAGCATTGCATAGCCTCCACCAAAACTAAATAATCCTATTTTAAAAAATGTAACAAATAGATTTATATATATCATTTTCTCTCTCCTCTATAATATAGATTTCCACCAAAAATTCCTAAAAGTATAAATATAATTGGGGATATATTGAAAAGAGCTATTAATGTTGCTATAGCTATTGGTATTATTACATTCTTATAAGTAATTCCAGCTTTTTTAGCCAAAGATAAAGCAGGTGTTAAAATTAAAGCTATTACAGCGGGCTTTATTCCTTTAAAAGCTGCTATGACATATGGATTATCTTGAAAGTTCTTAAAAAATATAGCAATTATTAGTATTATTAGAAAAGATGGTAAAACAGCCCCTAAAGATGCTGCAACTATTCCTTTAACTCCCCTTAATCGCTTTCCTACATAAACTGATACATTTACTGCTAATATTCCTGGAGCAGATTGACTAACTGCTAAAGCATCTAAGAATTCATCCTCTGTTAACCATTTTTTATTTTCTACTACCTCTGCTTTTATAAATGGAATCATTGCATAGCCTCCACCTATTACAAACATTCCTATTTTAAAAAATAACATAAATAATTCATAGTAAAATTTCATCAATTACCACAACGCTATAGTTCCATCTGTTCTAGGTTCAGTCCCTGCACAAAGAGCCCCATTTTCCAGTAACCAAATTATTTGTCCTCTTCCAAACATTAAACTGTCGTGTACTACTTTTATATCATGACCTTTAGCTGACAATTCTAAAGCTATATGATTTGGAACTGCTGCTTCTAACTCTATAGTTTTTCCTCCAACCCACTGCCATCTTGGAGCATCCAATGCAGCTTGTGGATTTAGCATAAAATCTATTGTATTTGTTACCATTTGAATATGTCCTTGTGGTTGCATAAATCCACCCATTACACCAAACGGTCCTACAGATTTTCCATCTTTTGCTAAAAACCCTGGTATTATTGTATGATATGGTCTTTTGTTCGGTCCTAAACAATTTGGACTTTCTAAATCTAAATTAAAATTGTTTCCTCTATTTTGTAAAGATATTCCTGTTCCTGGAATAACTATTCCAGATCCAAATCCCATATAATTACTCTGAATATAAGATATCATATTTCCCTCTGTATCAGCTGCAGCTAAGTAAACTGTTCCTCCAGATTTCGGATCTCCTACTTCTGGCATAATAGCCATCTCGCCAATTAAACTCGCCCTTTTTTTGGCATAATCTTTAGATAATAGTTCCTCTATTGTTACTTTCATATGCTTAGGATCTGCTACATATTTTTGAGTATCTACAAAAGCTAACTTCATACTTTCAATTAATTTATGATAGCTATCTGAATTTTCTCTTTCTTTCAATTGAAAATTATTTAAAATATTAAGTGCCATTAAAGCTGAAATTCCATGGCCATTAGGAGGAATCTCATATACATCATAACCTTTGTAGTTTACAGAAATTGGTTTTACCCATTCAGCTTCATATCCTTCTAAGTCCTCTTTTCTTATATATCCACCATATTTTTTAGAAAAAGCATCTATTTTTTCAGCAATCTCTCCCTTATAAAAATCCTCACAATTAGTTTCACCTAATTTTCTTAATGTTTTTGCATGGTCTTTTAGATATATAATATCTCCAATTTCTGGAATTTTATCATCTGGAGTAAATGTTTCAAACCAGTGTTTAAACTCCTCTCCTTTTTCTTGTTTGTATAAATTATAGGCTCTTTTCCAAAGTTTACCAACATTTACTGGCAAAGAGTATCCATTTTCTGCTAAATCAATAGCTGGTTGCAATACTTTTTCCAGCGGTAATCTTCCAAATCTTTTACTTAATTCTGCCCATGCTTTTGGAATTCCTGGAACATTTACTGGAGTTAATCCAAATTTTGGCATCTCTTTAAAACCTTTATTTAAAAGTTCTGTAGCTGATATAGAAGCTGGTGATGTTCCACTAGAATTTAATCCATATATTTCATCTTTTATACTAATAATTGCAAAGGCATCTCCTCCTATTCCACAACCAGATGGTTCTACAACTGTTAGTGCTGCCGCTGTTGCAATTGCTGCATCTATTGCATTTCCTCCCTGTTTCATTATATCTAATCCCGCTTGAGCTGCTAAAGGTGACCCTGTGGCAACAACTCCATTTTTAGCATATTGTACATTTCTTCGTGAATTGTATGGATATATTGTTGGATTGAATTTCATTTTGCTCCCCCTTTTATTAATTTATTTTTAATGTGTTAAATTTTAAATATCCCAATGCATCTGCTTTATACCCTTCTATTCTATTACTTACACCTGAATTATACATAATTACACTTACTGGAAGAAATGGCAAATCTTTTGATACCATATCTTGCGCCTCTTTATAATAAGCTAATCTTTTATTTTGATCTATTTCATTTTTTCCAGAGTCAACTAATTTATCAAACTCTTTATTAGAATAAAAAAATCTATTTCCAATACCATAATTTACTGTATGTAAATTTGCAGTAAATCCGTTATCTGCATCTCCTGTAGAATTAGACCAACCTAAGAAAAATAGTTCTGATTTTTCTTGATTTGAAGTTTCTTTTAATAAAGCTCCCATATCTAAAGTAACTATTTTTAAATCTATACCAATCTCTTTCAATTGATATTGAAATATTTCTGCAAATTGTTTGCTTATGTTAACATTTCCAGTTGCTAATGTTAATTCTAAATTTCCATCATATCCTGCTTCTTTCAAAAGAGCTTTAGCTTCCTCAGTATTATAGTTTGGAACAGTATTTTCTTTATATCCAAAAACCTTAGGTCCCAAAATAGATGTTGATCTTCTACCTTTCCCTTCAAATAGAACTTCTATAGCACTATCCATATCAATCCCTTTAGCAATAGCTTGTCTTACTCTAATATCTTTTAATTTAGGATGTGTTGTGTTAAATCCTAAATAATTTGTTCCCAAAGATTCAACAGTATAGATATTAATATCTCTTTCATTTTCTAAACTTTTCAAACTAGAGGCAGATAAATCAAAAGCAATTTGAGCTTCACCTGTTTGTAAAGCAATAACTCTATTATTATCCTCAGGAATTATTTTTATTTCAACTTTTTCAATTGTTGGCTCAATTCCAAAATATTCAGAATTTTTTTCTAAAACTAATTTGCTTCCAACTTCCCAATCTGTTAATTTATACGGCCCTGTTCCCACTGGTTTAAATTTTTTATCTTTATTATTTTCATAATCTTTTTTATTTACAATTGAACTAGCTGCATGAGCTAATGTTGTAAAAAGTGTTCCTGATGGCTCATTTGTTTTTATTATTACTGTTTCTAAATCTGGCGTTTCTATGCTTTCAATCATATCAAAATAGTACCCAACTTTTAGAGACTCTTTTGCTTTTTCCAAGGAATACTTTACATCATCAGAAGTTAAAGTCTCTCCATTATGAAATTTGATATCTTTATTTAATTTGAACTCTACAGTTTTATCATCTAAATACTTCCAACTTTTTGCTAAACTAGGTACTTTTTCATTGTTTTCATCACTTTCTAAAAGAGTATCAAAAACATTTTTTATAACTCTTCGAGAATAGACATCTGTTACAGAATAAGGATCTAAAGTTATCGGCTCAACTGCCATTGTATAGACAAGAGTCTTTATTTCCTTTTTATTTTCTGTTTTTTCTCCGCATGAACCAAATATAAATACTAAAAGAATCATTAATAAATTTTTTAATCCCTTGTTCATATAACTGACCTCCCCTTTAAACTTTGATATTAAGAAGCATTATACGTCTTTAAAAACAATTGTCAATAAAAATAAATTTAAAAAAACATTTTTCATCCATTTTTATAGTATTAAAGTCTTTAAAATAGATACATATATTATTTTTAAATATACTTTATTCATTTTTTATATTTAGTTTTATTTTTTTTTCATGTATAATATCAAAAATTTATAACTATTTTCTTTTTTATTAGTACAACAGGAGGGGTTTATGAGTGAAATGCTTTTAATGCTTTGCATTACTGTTAGTTTATTTGCAATTGGGGATATCTTAGGGGTAGCTACAAAGGCAAAGGTATCATCTATCTTTGTGGCTTTGATGTTATTTTTAGTTCTTTTTATGACTGGAACTATACCTGAGGATATTATTTCTAAAGCTGGTCTTAGTCAAGTTGGGAGATGGGCTAGTCCTATATTAGTTTTTGGAATGGGAACTATGATTAATGTAAAACAACTTATTGATGAATGGAAAACTGTTCTTTTAACTCTTATATCTATGGTTGCTGCTTTAATTGGAGTTTTTTTAGTTAGTCCCATAATTGGAAAAGAAGCTGCTATAGTTAGTATTCCTATTATGAATGGTGGTATTATTGCAACAAATATTATGGTTAGTGGAGCTATGGAAAAAGGGTTTACTATTGCTGCTGCTTTTGGAACTTTAGTTTATGCTGTTCAAAAGTTTGTAGGAACTCCACCTGCATCTTTTTATGGACTTAAAGAAGCTCGAGAAATTTTAAAAGAGTATCGTAAAGGAAAACTTGAAAATATTGATTCAATGAATGTAAACATGCAAAATTCTCAAAAAAAGTTAGGTTTTGCTCATAGAAACAAAAACTATTTTACTCCATTTGTTTGCTTTACTATTGCTGCTTTAGCTGGATATATAAGCATACTTCTTCAAGAGCTTACTGGAGTTAACAATAGTATTTGGGCTCTTGCTTTTGGAGCAACACTTTCATATTTCAATTTAGTTCCAGATAAAATTTTAGATCATGGTAAATCATCTGGTTTTATAACAATGGTAGTTTTTGCTGCTATTATCCCATCTTTGGCTAAAATAGATCTTGAGCAAGTTATGACTTTAAGTTGGCAATTAATTGTGGCTTTTATTGGAGTATTCGTTGCAACATATATTATTATGTTTATCTTACCTACTTGGAAATTAGTTGGTTCTAAAAACTTAGCTATGGGAATATCTATGAGTCAACTTTTAGGTTTTCCAGCTACATATTTAATTGTTAATGAAATAGCTACAGCAGTTGCTGAAAACGAGGAGGAACATGAAGTTATTATGAAAAAAATTGCTCCTTCATATGTAATCGGTGGCTTAGCTTCTGTTACAACACTTTCTATTGTTATAGCAGGTTATTTTGTTGAATTTTTATAATTAAGAGGTGCTATATGAATATTTATAAAGATAAAAATAGCAATTTTGTAACTTTAAAATTAGCTGAAGCAAGTGATGCTAAAGAAATTATAGATTTTTACAAAAGAGTTGGAAAAGAAACAACTTACCTAAGCTTTGGAGAAAACGAGTATTTAGTGACAGTTGAACAACAAACTTCAATAATCAAAGATATTTCTAAATCAAAAAATAATATCATGATTCTTGCACTAGTCGACTCACAAATAGTTGGCATTGGAACTATCTCTTCAAGTAAGAGAAAAAAAAGTGAACATGTTGGAGTTTTAGGCATAGTTATTAGTCAAAACTATTTTAATAATGGAATTGGATCAATACTAATGAAAAATTTAATTGATTGGTGTAAAAATAATAAAATTACAACTAAAATAAGTTTATCCGTTCGAAAAGATAATTTAAAAGCTGTTGCTCTTTATGAAAAATTTGGGTTTCGTATAGAGGGTGTTTTAATAAATGAAACTTTAATTGATGGAGAATATTTTGACATTTTAGCTATGGGACTAATCTTAGCAAAAATCTAAAAAATAAAAGTTGCAGGAAAACAACCTGCAACTTTTTACTATTGTATTTTACTTTCTAATTTTATCTCAATTACTTTTTCTCTTAACTCATCATCACTTGTAAAGATATACTTAGAACTATATCTTCCAAAAGCATCTTTATCATATTTTCCCCATTTTCCTGCAAGTTTTTTTTGACCACCACCATATACAGGTAATGTAGCTCCATCTATTTCTGGATTTACATGTTGAGAATACCAGCTTAAAAGTTCATATCTCATCTCTTTTAAAATCTCTGAGTATTCTCTATTATCTATTGCATTTATTTTTTCATCGGGATCTTTCTGTAAATCGTAAAATTCATATGGACCATCAGGATATCTATGTACATATTTAAATCTATCATTTCTTATCATTCGTGTTGGACCATATTCGTCATATATAACAATATGGCCTGTTTCTTCAGTATTTTTATTTTCTAATATATTTTTAAAACTTTTTCCTGGATATTTTATATTTTTATCTAAATGATCATCTAATTTTAAATATTCCAATATTGTATGTCTTATATCATAATGACTTAACAATTTATCTACAACTTCTGGAATAAATTCTCCTTTTTTATACATTATAAATGGTATTTTTACTGATGTATCGTACATATTCAATGGACTTGTTCCATTTCCTTTACCAAAAATTCCATGATGTCCCATATTCATTCCATTATCACTTGTGAAGATTACCAGTGTATCTTCTAATATTTTTTTATCTTCTAAAAATTTTAAAACTCTACCTATATTTAAATCCATTGAAGTCAATGATGCAAAATATCCTTTTAAAACATCTTTTCTCTCTTCTTCATTTCCTTCAAAAGTTTCAGCTATTTTCCAAGGGTGATACGTCTCTCGTGGACAAGATAAAAATTCACAGTTTTCATATAAATCTAATAACTCTTTTGGATGATTTTTAGAATTCCATGGCGAATGAGGAGCTGTATAATTTAAACTCAGAAAAAATGGATTTTTATCATTTGAATGTTTTTCTAAAAATTCAAGTGCATAATCTGTTATTTTATCAGTTATATACTCCTCTTCATAAACTAACTCTCCATCTTTATACATTGGAGCATTATAGTAGGGGCCTCCTCCTTTTTGGTGAGAATACCAATACTTAAATCCATTTTGAGGTTTTTCTGCAGCTCCCATATGCCATTTTCCACTCATACAACAAGTATAATTATTTTTAGATAAAATATCTACAAATGTATTTTGTCCTTTTAAGTATTCCTCTGTTGTTGTTCCATTCTCCCATTCATCTAACCAATCTAATATTCCATGTTGAGATGGAATTCTTCCTGTAAATATAGATGCTCTTGCAGGTGAACACACTGGAGATGCACAGAAAAAATTCTCAAATTTCTTTCCTTCATGAGCCAATCTATCTAAATTTGGAGTTATTGCATCTTTATTTCCATAACTTCCCAAAGCCCAATAACCTAAATCATCTGCTATAACAAAAATAACATTATTTTTCTTCTCTAGCATTTATTCCTCCCAGCATAGTTTTTATATTTTTAAACCCTTTCACCCCTACAATCCCTATTGTCACAACATACCAAACTAATCCAAAGCATATTAAAAATTTCCAAAATCCAACTAAAATATTTGTCATGCTATCTCCTCCTCTAAAACTCTGTCTTTTTCTTTAATTGATATTTTTAAAAGAGAACCAACCACCATGGCAATCCAAGCAAAAATAAATGATGCTATCCCTGAATAATATGGTCCTATTGCATCAGTTATTGGGCTAAGAGTTGGTATTTGCTGAGCAACTAAAAAACCACCTGGTATTAAAGCACCAACTATTATTGTTGCAAAAGCTCCCCAATCATTAGCCTTTTCCCAATAACAAGCTGCTATTAGAAGAGTTGATACACTCACTGAATAAATTGTTGCTGTTAATGTCATATAAATCCATAAATCTGATTTTAATGGATACCATAATCCATATAATAAAAGAAATACACCTATTATTCCTATTAAAATTCTATTTATAAATATAGCTCTTTTTTCTGACCAAGAATTTTTATGAAATATTACTAAAATATCATTATATATTACACTTGCCCATCCTAAAAGATATGATGAATCTGTTGACATATCAGCTGCAAGCATTGCTGCTACTAAAAGTCCAATTATTCCACTTGGTAGTAAAACTGATAACATTTTTGGCATTGCGTATAACGGATTTCCTCCTACAGCATCTAACTTTACTAAAACTAACGCTGTAACACCCCAAAGCACTGGAATCAATGATCTTACAATATAAAATATACTTGTTTTAGTATACATTTTTTTAGCAACTTTTTCATCTTTAGCTGAAAGAACTCTAGAAACCATTGTTTGCCAAGTTAAAACTGTTGCTGTTAATACTAATGTTGTATATAAAACATATTGCCAACCTAGTTTAGGATGTACAAATGGATTTATTCCTCCTGCACCATATTGCGTTATAACTGTATCAAATAGTTTATTCCATCCAACTTTTATAAATACTGTAAATGTAGTTAAAATAAGTCCAATACTCATAAGTAAGAACTGCATATAATCTGTTACTAATACCGATAACATTCCACCTAATATAGTATACAAAGCTACAATTATCAATAAAACTGTCATTGTTATTTCTAAATATTTTGGATTTAATCCTGCTACATAAACTAAAAATTCTCCTCCTGTTCTCAAAAATACTCCCATATTCAAAAGTCCACCTAAAACAATTACAACTCCAGAAGCCCATCTAACTCTACTTCCAAATTTTTTTTCAAAAAATTCTGGAATTGTCACAACACCTGCTTTTCTAAGAGGTTCAATACAAAATCCTGTTTTTCCTACAATAAACATAACTATTGTCATTATTATTCCTACAGTTGCTCCAGCAAATCCATAACGATATCCTAATTGACTTGCTGCCATACATGTTATTATTCCAAATTCTGTTGCTGCTAGTGATGCCATCCCCACATGTAAATCAACACTTCTTCCTGCAACTAAGAAATCATTAACATTTCTAACATATTTTTTAATAAAAATCCCCACAATTAAACTTAGTAGAATATAAAACCCAACCAATCCTCCATCAAGAAACCAATTAAAATTTGTCATCATACCCTCCTTCTATTTATCTACTTATTAAAATAATAATCTAATCCAAAAAAAATTGCCCCTTCTAAAATAGAGTTTTTTTCATATCTTGATTTTAATAAACAGATTTTTTTATCTTTATTTAAAAGATTATTATTCAATACTCTTTGAACCTCTTTCCAAAAAAAATCTTTACACTCTGTTATTTTCCCCGTTATTATTATCCCTTCTGGATTTAATAAATACTCAGTCCATAAAATTCCATGAGATATTGCTTTTACCAAAGAAAGTATTAGTTTATAAAAATACGTTTCTCCTTTATTAGCTCTATGTATTATTTCTTCATATACAAGAACCATTCCTTTTTCTTTATAAACTCTTTCTACTACCCGCCAATTAGCAAGATATGTTTCTAAACATCCTTTATTCCCACAACTACATATTGGTGCATCTTCAGAATAATCATATGGTGCGTGACCAATTTCACCAGCTTCAAATTTTGTTCCACTGTATAACTTTTCTTCCACAATAATTCCTGCACCAACTCCTTCATCTATATTAAAAACTATAAAATTTTTAAATTTTTTTCCTAAACCATTTCTTTTTTCTCTGAGAGCCATTAAATTTGTTCCGTTCTCTAAAATTACAGGTATATTAAATTCTGTTTCTAATATTTTTTTTAATTGAATATTTTTCCAATTATAATAAACTGATAAAATAGATACTCCATTCTTACTATCTACAACTCCATTCATACCTAATGCTATAACTTCTATTTTATAATTTGTTATAAATTTTTTAATTAATTTTAATAATTTTTCTAAAACTAATTCCCCTGATAATTTTTCTAAATTTATTGAATCAAACTCTAATAATTCACCTAATGGATTTCCTACACCTCCTCTTATCTCTTTGTCACTTAAATGAATTCCAAGCACTCTTCCAAAATCTTTTTTGAAATTTAATTTTATTTGAGGTTTTCCAACTAATCCTTTTAAAGTTTCTTTTTCCTCAATTAAAATATTTTCTTCTATAAATTGTTTGATGTATCTTCCAATTATAGTTTTTGATATTCCCAAAATATCTGAAAGTTCTTTTCTACTTTTAGGTCCATTTTCATATATTGTTGTCAATATTTTTTTCTTATTTAAGTTCATTTCATCCCCTCTACATCTTAAGTATATTTTTTTATTCTGTTTAAGTAAATATCATTTTCTTCAATTTTAACTCATTTTTATATTTTTAGTAAACATTTAAAAATTTTTTTTAGATAAATCATTGTTTTTTAGACACTTTCCTCGATATATTTAGTAAACATATTAGATTTTTATTTAAATTTAATTTGAGTATATATATATTTCTAGGAAAGTGTCAAAAAAACAATGATTAAAAAAAAAAATTTAAAAAAAATTTTAAAATG